>NZ_JBFUMH010000181.1:0-10227 GCF_054049475.1 Microvirga sp. P5_D2
CTTTACCCCGTGTGCAGGACCTGTGACTCTCGCAATGTTTTCGGCGAAGATACATCAACCTGTCCTAGGAGCCAGGCGCCTCGGCCGGCTCATGAAAGGCTGATGGGAGATCGGACCAATGCCGCCGAAGGGGGCCCAGCGGGGCCACCGGGACTGAGGCCCCCAGTGCCACTGGGCATGCGGGGCTAAGCCGATCTCGCTTCCCTGTTCCGGTATCTTGATGCCAATCGGCAATTTATATATGGCGCTCTGGCTTGCCCAGTCTTCACGCTGATACTGAATCTCTCGATTGCAATGGGGACAGCGCGACGCGAGAACTTTTCTGATGGGCCGTGGGCCTTCTGCGAGATCCGGAAGAGCCGCTTGAGCCTTGGCATAAGCGTCTGCATAGCCCTGCATCGCTTGGACTCCCGCAAGTTCAAGAGGTCTCCCCTGTGGCGCCTCAGCCCTGTAGGCCAGAAGAACTCTTTTTCGGCAGGTGCGGTGCCAACATTGGTCCTCACGAAGAACAAGTGTGATGATCCCGTGCCGGCCATTTTCATACCACTGAAGCTGACCGGTGAGGGCACCGGTGACAAAATCAGAGATGCTGAGCGACAGGTAGTCGACATGCACATGCGCTCCCGGTTGGCCATCCTGATCCTTCCAAGTTGTGGTTTTGAAGGCCGGTAGATGTGGGTCAGGCCTAAGCCAATAACGATGCAGGGCCGCAGGCTCATGAGCGACCAGCCAGAGGGCGCGAATGCCCGAAGCCACATAGCGCTCTTGCCGCTGGCGGTAGGCTTCCTCCCCCTGGATCTGAACCTGAGCTTCGATGGCGACCGTCCAAGACTTTCCGAGCCGGCGGCAAAGGACATCGGCCCGCCAATCCTGGCCATCGGGTGCCGTTCCAGATTGCTCCGGCAGAGCATCCCAGCCAGCGGTTCGGGCTCCAATCAGGCTCTGGGCTTTGATGTAAAGATGGAGGTCGCTTTCCTTCGCTCTCTTAGGCACTTGCCCAGGAGCATGGGCGAAGAAGCGAGTTCCAAGACGCGATGTCTTGGGAATGGCCTGCCCTTTCCCGTATGGCATCCATGCATCGCGATTTCGCGCTGATCGCAACTGCTCCCACTCGTGATCGGTCAGCAGTGGAGCAATAAGCGGTTGTCCTGACTGGGTGTATGCGAGCAATGGCATGGTCTAGCTTATAATATATCGAGATGCGCGTATGGCGTTGACACCCCACACCTTGAACGCGCCACGACAAAGGATGGCCGGGCTGTCGATCAGTGGGCAGCTAACCATTCGCGCAGCTTGGTCCAGCGCCTCTTCATCTGTCCGCCACTGACTGCAATCCCGACAGCTCTCTTCTGGCCGACCAGAACAACCAACCGCTTACCGCGGGTGACGCCCGTGTAGAGCAGGTTGCGGGCCAGCATGGTGTAGTGCTGTGTTACGACTGGGATGATCACGGCGGGATACTCCGAGCCCTGCGACTTGTGGATGGTGGTGGCGTAGGCCGGCACCAGCGTGTCGAGTTCACCAAACGGGTACGACACTTCTCGGCCATCAAAGGAGGCGATCAGCGCCCCTTCCTCATCATCGATCCTGACTACCGTGCCAAGATCGCCGTTGAACACCTCCCGGTCGTAGTCATTCTGGGTTTCCATCACCCGGTCACCGGGTGAGAAGCGCCAGCCAAACCGCTCCACCTTCGCGGGCGGATTGGGATTGAGCACTTCTTGGAGCTGGATGTTGAGATTGCGGGCTCCAAGTACGCCCCGGTTCATCGGGCAGAGCACCTGGATGTCCTTCATCGGATCGAGCCCAAACCGGCGCGGCATGCGTTCCTTAATCATCTGGATGATCTTCGGCACACCTTCTTCAGGGTCGCTGATCTCGATGAAGTAGAAGTCGCTCTCGTCACCAGCCTTTGGCACCTCGGGCATCTGACCCTTGTTGATCCGGTGAGCGTTCACCACGATCCGGCTTTCTGCTGCCTGCCGGAAGACCTCAGTCAGGCGGGCGACCGGGATGCGCTCCGAGGCGATAATATCCGCCAGCACCTGCCCCGAGCCGACAGAGGGTAACTGATCCACGTCGCCCACCAGCAGCAGGCCCGTCTGAGCTGGGATGGCCTTGGTCAGGGCGTTCATCAGCGGCACATCCACCATAGAGGTTTCGTCCACCACCAGCAGATCGCAGTCAAGCGGGTTCTCCTCATTGCGCGAGAAGCCGCCGTGCTTAGGATCGATCTCCAGGAGCCGGTGGATGGTCTTGGCTTCCAGCCCGGTCTGTTCGGTCATGCGCTTGGCCGCTCGCCCTGTGGGAGCTGCCAACGCGACCCGAACGCCTTTGGCAACGAGCAGACGCAAGATTGTGTCGAGGAGGGTTGTCTTGCCGACACCAGGACCACCCGTCACTACGGCCATCTTGGAGCCAAGTACCAGCTTCAAAGCTTCCCGTTGTGAGGCCGCCAAAGTCTTGCCCGTGCGGCTCTCTACCCAGGGAATGGCCTTGTCGAGATCGATCTCGGGCCAAGGTGCTGGACCAGACGCTCGCCCAATCAACCGGGAGGCAATCGCTTGCTCGGCGAGATGGAGCCCTTTCAGGAAGAGGCAGGTCTCCTCACCGATGGTGTCCGAGACGACCTCACCCTTCGCAAGCTCCTCGACGATGGCTGTACGGATCAGGGCCTCATCCACTTCGAGGAGCTGCTCGGCCAGCCGGGTGAGAGCATCAACCGGTAATGCGCAGTGCCCCTCATCCGTCGCCGTCTGKAGCGCGAACGAGATGCCAGCCCGGATGCGCTGAGGAGCAGTCTTTTCCATCCCGAGCTTGGCTGCGATGGCATCCGCTGTCCGGAAGCCGATCCCGCGCACATCCTTCGCCAGCCGGAACGGGTCCTCGGTCATGACCTGGACGGACTCATAGCCATAGGTCTTGAAGATACGCACCGCCCTTGCCGTGCCCACCCCATGGGTATGCAGGAATATCATGATCTCCCGCACCGCCTTCTGCTCAGCCCAGCCCGCCACGATGCGAGAGGCGCGCATGGGGCCAATCCCTGGCACCTCGGTCAGGCGCTCAGGGGCAGCCTCGATGATCTCGAAGGTGTCAACGCCAAAGGCAGCCACGATCCGCTTAGCCATGGCTGGCCCAATGCCGCGCATCTGTCCGGAGGCAAGATACTTCTCGATCCCCTCTGCTCCGGTCGGTGGTGTTGTCTTGAGGACCTCAGCCTTGAATTGTAGCCCATGCGTGCGGTCGCTGATCCAGAGCCCACTCGCGGTGATCCACTCCCCTGCGGCCACAGCAGGCGTATGACCAACAACCGTCACAAGGTCACGCTTGCCTCGCGTATGGACTTTCAGGACAGCGAAGCCGTTCTCGGCATTGTGGAAGGTGACGCGCTCGACTGAACCCGCAAGGGTATCCGGGACCGGCCTCTGATCAACTAGTGAGGGGCGAATCATCTGGTTCATGGTGCCTGCCAGGAAACACTCCTGGCCTCTCCGACTGTATCGCTGGATGGCACCACTGACGAGGATGCTCTCCTTCTGTAGCTCAAGATGTTCTGGGTTTGTTTCGGGGCTTTTTTGCGGCGATTCGGATTAACTCGGCTCCACCGGTGGCAATCTGCCGATTTGGTTGTGGTGCTGGCTATGCAAGCACCAATCCCGAGCATTCACAGAGTTCTGCCCGGTTTCCACAGCCGAAAAGAAGGATGGTTAACGATCGGATAACGAAGCGGTATTCAGAGGGGTGCTGCTGATTGGGAGGTGGAGATGGACAACGGACCTGATGGTGGCAAGCGACCTTCAGCAGTCTCCGACACTGAACTGCTGCGCCGGATCGGGCAAAATCTCCGCTCAATTTACGCGGACGTGATCAGGCAGCCACTCCCACTGCGGATTCAAGCAACTTTGGCGCTCATCGATCGGGAGCAGAGGCTTGGTGAACAGTTGCCTCGTACGCTGCCGCACTGAAGAAGGTTGGCGCTGTGCGCAACACTACCTTACCCGTGGTTTCGCCCGATCCCAAGGCTTGATGAGCTTGAGCCACATCCGCCAGTGAAATGGATCGGACTTTTGGTGCCTGTATGATCTCTGCCTCTTACCAGGTGGCAAGGTCGTTGACAGCGGCGTGCAGAAGGTCGGTGCGGGCAAAGAGAAATAACAGATTGAACGCCACGACACCTTTGTTCTCGCTTGTCATCGACAAAGGATTGAAGCGCGGCATGGGGTTTGAGCTGTGTTCGGGTCGAGGCGATTACCCTTTATCACCTGGACACCGTGGTGCTTCCAGTGCTCGTGTGGATCGTGGGCGTTGTCGTGGTCGACTATGGCATCCTCCGAGGCAGCTTGGCTTTTTGTCCTTGCCGCGGATCGCCGGCAAGAGACCAAGGGTAAATAAGACTCGTTCAGGCTCCGCTGAAACGTCGTACTGCTCATCTGTCCTATGCTTCATCAGGTGAGGCGAAACTGCTCTGGAGCCTCCTGATGACGGAATAGATAGGCTCCACGCTGAGTTGCGGGCAGTCTAGTTAGGGCCGGAGCTCGAAGCCTGGAGAAATCCATCGGAGTGGTGGTTTTCAATATCATGTAAGAGCGAGGCAGGAGAGCACAGCGCGATTGGCCCGTGAGCAGCAGTTAGAACCTTCTTGAAGATACTCTCTACCTCATTCGGAGACGCTAAATTACGTATGATTGGGATAACCTCTGACGTGCGGTAAGGCTTGGGTATGAAAGCAGCGGCTCTGCAATGACCCCACCAATGACCGCAATGGATGCCAGAACAAGCCCGACACGGCTACATCGTGCGGCACGGTCCCCAAGTGCTATGACCTTCTGCAAGTGTCGCCCCAGGTAAGAAGCGTAATTTGCCCTTGGCAGGTTGCCAATAGCTACGCTTAGGCATTTACGGCTTTAGAAGTTAGCAATACACGCGTCCTTGAGCATCAGGGACCACTCAGGTGCCGGAAACGACGCAACTCAAAGGTCTGATCAGCAGATGCGGAAACTTTTTCCCTGTAGCTGTTACCGACAGCATGGGAGCCGTTATGTCTGAGACCACCAGAGCAATGTATTATCGGCAGTTGAAGCAGAAGTTGGACTTACGCGAAACCGAGGCTCGACTCCTTGCGGCCGCGGCTGAAAAGCTTGAGCGGAATGGACAGACCGAGCTGGCCAACGGGATTCGTGATGTCTGGCGCTACAACGAGGTTGGGCGCCTAAGGCTTCAGGCCGAGCTAGGCGCTCTATTCTTCTGTTGAATAACGGTTCTGGTTTGCTCTAGCCAAGGGAAAGGCCGGTCGGCGCAACCCCCTTAGGTGGAATAGGTAATTCTTTGCAGGTGAAGCCGAGAACGGCGTCCTTGATAACACCTCGGCTCACTCCATGCCGACGCGCCAACTGGATCCATTCCCGCTTTCCTGCCTCATAACGTCGGCGAGCCTCAAGAACCTGCTCTGCACTCAGTTGGCGTTGACCGGGCACGACAGATCTTTCGCGAGAACAGACAGGGAGCGCGTCACACAGTAGGAAGGTTCGTCCCTGGGGGGCTGGATAGCCTGTCGAGAGCGTAGATGAAGAGAGCATCTGAAAAAATAAGCAGCAAGCCATGACGGATAAGAGCGCCAGCAAGAGAGTGATGCCCTTGCGGCCCCTCAGTTTGATCACGAACTGAGGGCTATTCAAATTGCTGAGCCTCAAAGAAAGCGAAGGTCTCGAACGCAAACCTCCCTGTCTCGTCTCCACCTCAGTGGCTGTTCGGCCATGCAGGTTATTAGGCAGTCGGTCTTGATATGACCGAGCGCGGCTGACACTTCCTTAGTGGCACTTCCTTTGCCATCAAAGTCCAATCCGTATGGATCGGGATGGGGCGTGTCACTGTTGTTGCCCCAAGAGAGCGGACAAATCATCCCGGTTGACGTGAGGCGATGAATTCACGGGGGGAACGATAACCGAGCGCCTTGTGCGGGTGAAGGCTGTTGTAATGCTCGAACTATAAAGGAAGGCACTCCATGACCGTCCGGACATCCGGGATCGGGCCCACCCGGACATAATCGCGTTTGATCGTGCGCACGAAGGCTTCGGCCATGCCATTGCTCTGTGTACTCTGTACGGGCGTGGTGCTCGGCTCCAACCCCACCTCGCGTGTCAGGCTCACCGTGGCGCCGGGCTCATAGGTCGCCTGGACGATGGAATGCTTTTCGGCGGCCGTCCAGCGGCGGCGGCGTTGCGGCCCCGTCAAGGACCTCGATCTTGGAGCAACCAGTCATCGCACCAACACTCCTCCTATCTCTTAGGGAGGTGGAAGATCGTGTCCGGTCATTTCAGGGGCTACTTCAGGTTGACCTTCACGCAGAACTCTCACACTTTGGTCCGATGATCTGCATGATCATCGAATGGTGTTTTGATCAGAGGGCTCGGGGTCCCTCGGGGAAACTCGGGTTGCCCAGGTGACGGAATTGGTCGACGCAGTGCTTTAAGGTAGCGGCGGCTAAAACCGTGGAAGTTCTTGCATCATTTTGGCAGGTTAGACGACTATAAGTGAGCCTAAGCCAATGATGACGATTGATGACATGTGGGTCTACTTCCCTTTCGCTTCCCCGCGACGGGAGATTAAACACCTCGGGTCGGAATCCGGCTTCGGATTGCCTTCATCTCGTTGGGGCCCAAGACGGGTGATCCCATTATGGTGTTGGGGTTGACCGCAGGACCCGCACCCTCTCAAGATAAGCAAGGGCACCCATTAATCATGATTGAAATCTGCCATAAGGCGAGGGATCTCGGCGAGCAATTCACGCGCGAGGAATCCGAGCGGGCCGCGGGTTTGGGCTAAGCGATTGCCCGCTTCGCCGTGAAGGAAGACACCCCACTGCGCCGCCTGTAACGGTGTGACGCCTCTTGCCAGCAAACCTGCAACGATCCCAGCGAGCGTGTCGCCTGACCCTGAGGTCGCCAAGCCGACATTCCCGTCACTGTAGGTCCAAGCACCTTCGTCCGGAGCCGCAATGTGTGTGCGTGATCCTTTCAGTGCCACGACGCAGTGAAGCAAGCTCGCCGCCTCGGTGGCGACCGCCGCAGGGTCTCGCAGGACGTCATGCTTGTCGATGCCGAGCAAGTTAGCCATTTCCCCCGCGTGCGGTGTGATCACCAACCGGCCTTTATGGCGGGCAAGAAGTGAGGCTATGCCTCTCAGTTGGCCTAGTGCTCCGGCGTCCAAGATGAATGCAACTCCAGAATCACAATTCAACAGGTCGGCGGTCAGGATCGCAGCAGTCTTTTCGTCAAGCATCCCTGGGCCAACCAGAACCGCATCACAGCGTGCGATTCGCTCGCTCAGCCGATCGGCAGCACGGGGATCGATTTCTCCAGAGTCCGTCTCGGGCAAGCTGAGCACCAATGCTTCCGGCACGGCGAGACCCAAGTGCATCGCAATGCTGCGACAGGTTGCGATCTGCAGCTTGCCGGCCCCGGCGCGTAATGCAGCAGTTGCTGCCAGCAGAGCAGCCCCAGGCACCGCGGTGCTTCCGCCAATAACAAGCACGCGTCCGCGCTGATCCTTATCCCCGTCCTCTGCCGGTTGTGGGAGCGGTATTCGGTTGAGGAACTCCGGTGTGATCGCACGATCGCTCATCGGGCCGCCACTTTGGCGTCGGGCTCCGACGTCACGGGTGCGCCAGCGTCCTCGAGCGGAGCAACAAAATTGTAGCAGTGCATCAGGAGCTGCCCATGCTCACCGATGCTTTCGTCGAGGCGGTACTCGGTGACGGAGCAGTTCGCCACGTCGCCTTGGGCATCAATCTCGAGAATGGTCTGCTCCGTCATGTTCTCGATCAGGTAACGCAAGCACAAGACAACGACTTGATGTCCGACGATCAACACGCGGCAGCGGCTGTGGTGGAGCGAGATCGTATCGAGCGCACTTCTCAGGCGCAGGATGACGTCGCACCAGCTCTCTCCCCCTGGCGGCCGATGATAGAACTTGCCCAGAAGACGGCGGAACTCGGCCTGATCCGGGTGAATTGCCTCGATCCCCGTGCGGGTGAGGCGGTCGAGAATGCCGAATTCTTTCTCGCGCAGTCGCTCGTCCACGACGAAGGTATGGCGCTCGACACAAACGCCTCCTTCCGCCTCGATGATTTCGGCCGTGCGTTGCGCGCGCAGGTAGGGAGAGGTCAGCACCACGTTGGGGCGCTCTGCGGCAGGGAGACTCGCGAACCACCGCCCGAGGGCGCGGGATTGCTGTTCTCCGAGCAAGCTCAAGGGGACATCGACATCGCGGTCGGCGATGTCGATGTGCGACAGGCCGGCGGCATGGGCGGCATCGCGCGCGACGTTGCCGGCGCTCTCGCCGTGGCGGACGATCCAGAGGCGTTCCGGCCACCGCTGTTGCATGTTTCGAGGTCCTCGCGTCAGGCGCACTAGATAGAAACCAGAACGTGAGGCTTGGCCTTAGGTTCCTGCCGAGCCAAAGCAGCAAGGTATGGCTCTTGCCAGCCAATGGGCCTGTAGATGAAGGCTGTTCCGATCCCTATTGTGCGTGGGGAGCCGGAACGACATCACGTTCATACCGACATGGCGCGTTGTTCTCGGAATTTGCCAACACCAATGGCAGATCGGCGCAGGCGGCGGAAAGCCGCGTGATTTGCTTGGGCGGCTTCAAAACTGCCGCCTACCTCCTTATCCCTTGCTTCCAATCGGACGAACCGGTTCGGCTTGCATTTCCGCAAATGCCCAGACGGCTGGAGTTGTCGTAAACCGTTCGCATTCTCCCTGCCTTCGTCTTGGCTGGTTGGACAAAGTTAATTTGGAGGCCCTAACCGAAGGGCTTAAGCTTCGATCACCGCCAGTCATCGCCGATTTCGTCGGCGGATGCAGCCTTGCCTGCCAGATCGTTGGCTGGCCCCGAATTGCTGGGCTGTGCGTTTAGAGCTGAGGAGCTTTCGGTCGCGCTCTAACAACTTCTCAGTGATCATAAGATTGTTATGCCGGAAAAGAGAAGGCTGCCGTTAGGCAGCGTTGACGTTAAGCGCGGGAGACCTAGTTCCTGGGTCGCAGTATTGCATCACAATGCCGCAAACGCCCTGGTAGAAGGTCTGGTGCTCAGCCTTCGGCTAGGGCGTTCCCTTATGGCGTGCAATGAATTCCACAAAGCCAAGCCTACGGGACGGGGTCTCGATCGTCAGAATCATGCCGAAGACCGTCGGGATGTCCCGAGCTGGAACACCCTAGCCAGGGTGCTTTGTCTGAAATCCTAGAGCTGTGTCACTCGGCCTCCGCCGCCCGGTCTAAGGCATATGCCTAGCTATGCTTCTCGAGCAGGAACCGGCTTCATACCGGAATTGGCAGAACGTTAATTTTTTAAGTCAAATCACACAGCGAGTGCATCATTGACTGGAGCAACTCGGACCTTAAGCCTGACGATGATGCCAAGTCCGGTCACACAGTGACTCTCATCCTGAACTGCATGCCCGACGCACCCGCAAACCGATTGCTCCTGCCCTGGTTGGTTCTACTCTCACTGGGCACGCTGCGGATCACCCTTGAACCAATGCGGAGGCACTTTTTTGCTTCGCTTGGACCCTCGGCCCATGCATTCGGAGACGCATTGGCTGGGGCGTTTCCTTCCGAGACGAACCCACCAGCCGGGTGCGCCGCTCCGACAGACGTTGAACAGCCGAGACGCATCCATTTAACCATCTACCGACACTCGCATTGACCAGAGGCCGGCCTTGGGTGATGTTGTCCGTGCTGTGTCCAACACCACAGCCCCCAAGCCCTGGCTAAGCGTCCGCAACCCGCTTGGCTGGGGCATTCTCATTTAGAGAAAGAAAACCCCACTTGGTCTGGCGGGGTCCGCTATGAGGGCGGTCACTTGAGGCACTCCGGGGGCAGAGCGCTGACCCTATGGCTTACCGCTCAGCTTTGAATACTCACCCTTAGGAGAGATTTCTCCCTATTGGGTTGCATCAGAATTGATTTAGCCGACGAATGCACAAAGATAACCCGGCCAGAAACTGGGCTGTAGAGAGTTCTACCAGAGGAGGTCAGAGACTAATCCCGCTTGGTATACGCCCTCTTCGGCGAAGTTCACATAAGCCGGATGGTCTGTTCAGCTGACCGACAGGGCCTGTTTCGAAACTTGGGTGAGGGCGAGACTGCACTGGCAGAAATGCCTTTGAGATAGTGTGAGCGCACACAACGATACAGATTGGACCCACCGCGGTCACCCAAGCGT
>NZ_JBFUMH010000182.1:0-9726 GCF_054049475.1 Microvirga sp. P5_D2
AGTCGGATAAGCCCAAGGTGCTCCATCAGGTCGCCAACCGCTCGCTGCTCGGCCATGTCCTCGCTGTCGTGACGGAAGCCGGAGCCACGCAGGTTGCCGTGGTCATCGGTCCCGACCGAGAGGATTCGGAAAAGGAGGTTCGCAAGAGCCTGCCCGACGCTCGGACCTTCGTTCAGCGCGAGCGCCTCGGAACGGCGCATGCTGTCTTGAGCGCGCGTGAAACGCTGGCGACGAAACCAGATGATGTCCTCATCGCCTATGCCGACACACCCCTCGTAAAGCCCTCGACCTTCGCCACCTTGAGGGCGCCGTTGGCCAAGGGCGCTGCCGTGGTCGTGATGGCCTTCGAGGCCAAGGATCCGACGGGCTATGGCCGCCTGATCACGTCGGGCGAGACGCTTCTCGCGATCCGCGAACATCGTGACGCCAGCGAGGAGGAGCGGAAGATTTCCCTCTGCAACGGCGGACTCATGGCGATACGGGGTGACGTTGCCCTCACCCTTCTCGACAAGGTCGACAACAAGAATGCCAAGGGTGAATTCTATCTGACCGATATCGTCGAGATCGCACGCAGCCTCGGGTTGGAGACGGCCGTCGCAATCGTGCCCGAGGAAGAGATCCACGGTGTGAACGACCGTGCGCAGCTTGCTGCCGCCGAGCGGATGATTCAGGAGCGTCTGCGCGAGGCCGCCATGGCTTCCGGCGTAACGCTCGTTGCGCCTGAAACTGTGTTCTTCAGCCATGATACGAAACTCGGTCAGGATGTGATCGTGGAGCCGAACGTGGTCTTCGGACCCGGTGTCACGGTCGAGGCGGGCGCGGTGATTCATAGCTTCAGCCATCTCGAAGGAACTCATGTTGCATCGGGTGCCGGTATCGGACCGTTCGCGCGTCTTCGTCCGGGTGCTGCCATCGGACCCAAGGCGAAAGTCGGCAACTTCGTCGAGATCAAGAACACGGATCTGGGCGCCGGCGCGAAGGTCAGCCACCTGACCTACCTCGGCGATGCCACCATCGGAGCCGAGGTCAATATCGGCGCGGGCACCATTACCTGCAATTACGACGGCTTCGGCAAGTACCGTACGGAGATCGGGGAGGGCGCGTTCATCGGTTCCAACTCCTCGCTCGTCGCCCCCATCACCATCGGGCGGGGTGCTTTCGTGGGGTCGGGATCGGTCGTCACCGAGAACATCCCGGACGATGCGCTGGCGATTGGGCGCGGACGCCAAGTCACCAAGGAAGGCTGGGCCACCGAATTTCGCGCCAAGGCTAAGGCTACCAAGGGAAAATGAGGCCGCGTGTCATAATTTGTCACGCAAGTTGATTCCAGCCGAGCCACCTCCGCCTATATGGGAGCGTTAAGCTTGGCATGGCTCGTAATGGAGGCCTCACGGCATGTGCGGGATTGTTGGTATCGTCGGAAACACGCCGGTTGCGCCTCAGATCGTCGAGGCGCTGAAGCGGCTCGAGTACCGGGGGTACGATTCCGCTGGTGTCGCAACCCTTGAGGACGGTAATCTCGACCGCCGCAGGGCCGAGGGGAAGCTGCGTAACCTCGAAGAGAAGCTGTCGCAATCACCGCTCTCAGGGACCATCGGCATCGGCCACACCCGCTGGGCCACCCACGGCAAGCCGAACGAGACCAACGCCCATCCTCATGCCACGGACAAGCTGGCGGTCGTCCATAACGGTATCATCGAGAATTTCCGCGAGCTGAAGGCTGGCCTTGAAGCCAAGGGCGTCCGCTTCGAGACCGAAACGGATACGGAAGTGGTGGCTCAACTCGTCACCTACGAGATGCGCCAGGGCCGTCCGCCCGTCGAGGCCGTGGCCGTGAGCCTTCCGCGCCTGCGCGGCGCATTTGCTCTCGGTTTCCTGTTTTCCGGCGAGGACGATCTCCTGATCGGCGCTCGTCACGGCGCGCCGCTCGCCATCGGCTATGGCCACGGCGAGATGTATCTGGGTTCAGATGCGCTGGCGCTAGCGCCATTCACCGACGAGATCGCCTATCTCGAAGAGGGCGACTGGGCGATCCTGCGCCGCAAGGGCATCGACATCCACAATGCCTCCGGCGCGATGGTGACGAGGCCACGCCATAAAATTCCCGCCGGTTCCTTCATGGCCGACAAGGGTAATTACCGCCACTTCATGGCGAAGGAAATTCACGAGCAGCCGGAAGTCGTCGGTCGCACGCTTGCCCATTACGTGAATTTCACTGCCGAGCGCGTGGAGCTGCCTTTCACGCTGCCATTCGACTTCAAGGGTCTGAAGCGGCTGTCGATTTCCGCCTGCGGCACGGCCTATCTCGCGGGGCTTGTCTCGAAATACTGGTTCGAGAAACTCGCGCGCATTCCGGTCGAGATCGATGTGGCATCGGAATTCCGTTACCGCGAAGCGCCGCTCGAACCGGGAAGCCTCGCGCTGTTCGTGTCGCAATCTGGCGAGACGGCGGACACGCTCGCATCGCTGCGTTATGCGAGCGCCGAGCAGCAGCACACGATGTCCGTCGTCAACGTGCCGACCTCCACCATGGCGCGCGAAAGCAATGTGGTTGCCCAGACATTGGCCGGCGTCGAAATCGGCGTCGCGTCCACTAAGGCCTTCACCTGTCAGCTCACCGTTCTTCTATCTCTCGCCATCGCCGCGGGCCGCGCACGCGGAACGTTGAGCGTCGAGGATGAGAAGGAATTGATCGATGCGCTGATCGCCATTCCGAGCCAGATGGCGGAAGCGATGAAGCGCGAGGCGCAGATCGAGGTGCTGGCGCGCGAGCTCTCGAAGGCGAAGGACGTGCTCTATCTCGGTCGTGGAACCTCCTATCCGCTCGCCATGGAAGGCGCGCTGAAGCTCAAGGAAATTTCCTACATCCACGCGGAAGGTTATGCGGCGGGCGAGCTGAAGCACGGTCCCATCGCGCTGATCGACGAGACCATGCCGGTCATCGTCATCGCGCCCTATGACAACATCTTTGAGAAGACCGTCTCGAACATGCAGGAAGTCGCCGCGCGGGGCGGCCGGATCATCCTGATCACGGATGAAAAGGGCGCGCTGGAAACCGGCCTCGACACCATGGCGACCCTCGTGATGCCGAGCGTRCACCCCATCGTCGCGCCCATCGTGCACGCGGTGCCGATCCAGCTGCTCGCCTACCACACGGCTGTCTTCATGGGTAAGGACGTGGATCAGCCGCGCAATCTGGCGAAATCCGTCACGGTGGAGTGAGCAATCCTATCGTGTTGAGGCGGCTCGCTTCGCATCGCCGTCACATTGATACATTGACGCTGGCGCTTGGCCTTGTTTAATCCGCCGTAAGGATGGGAGTTTGCGATGGACGAGAGCCCGGAAGTCATTTGCGAGAAGCACGGCGAAGCGGGCCTGATCACGCTCGACCGTCCGCGCGCCCTCAATGCCCTGACCCTGACCATGGTCCGTGAGATGCACCGCGCGCTCGACGCCTGGGCCGACGATCCCTCCGTCACCCGGATCGTCGTACGCGGCGCGGGCGATAAGGCGTTCTGTGCCGGCGGCGACATCCGACGGCTGACGGAAGCTCTCAAGGCCGGCGAGCGCGAGGAAGCGCTGGCTTTCTGGCGCGAGGAATATCAGCTCAACATCCGTATTAAGCGCTATCCGAAGCCTTACATCTCCCTCATCGACGGCATCGTCATGGGCGGTGGCGTCGGGGTTTCCCTGCATGGCTCCCATCGCGTGGCCGGTGACCGCTATCTGTTCGCTATGCCAGAAGTCGGCATCGGCTTCTTTCCTGATGTGGGGGCGACCTACGCTCTGCCGCGCCTGCCGGGTGAAACCGGTATGTATCTTGCGCTGACTGGAGACCGGGTGAAGCGCGCCGATGCAGTGATGCTCGGTCTTGCTACTCATTCCGTCGCCAGCGAGAGTGTGGAGGGGCTGCTGCAAAGCCTCATATCGGGCGCGCCGGTTGACGCTGCCCTGGCGAAAGTGGTCTCCGATCCCGGCCCGGCTCCGCTTGCTGCTCACCGCGACATCATCGACACCTGCTTCTCGGCGGGAAGCGTGGCAGAGGTGCTCCAGCGTCTCGACGAGGCTGCGGCTAAAGGCTCGGAGTTCGCCGCCAAAACGGCTGCTGGGATGCGCGCCAAGTCGCCGACGAGCATGACCATCGCCTTCGAGCAGGTCCGCCGTGGCACCTCCCTCGATTTCGAGGAAGCCATGCAGACCGAGTTTCGAATCGTTTCTCGCATTGGGGATGGGCAGGATTTCTACGAAGGCGTCCGCGCCGTCCTGATCGACAAGGACAACCAGCCTCGCTGGCAGCCTGCTTCGCTGGAAGAGGTGCGGCGCGAGACGATTGAGCACCATTTCGCCAGCCTTGGCGAGAACGACCTGGAGAGTGCCTGATGGCAAAGAACGCCAGCCAGCCCGCGTATGAGGCCCCCAGGGATTACCTGACGGACCGCATCGAGGAGCGCCCGTCGTCCCAGGCCTCCATGCGCTGGGCCTTCCTGCTGACCTGGTTCATGCGCATCCTCTCGATTCTCTGGATCATGAAGGGCCTGAGCGCCTGGGCCGTGATCTTCGGCGTCTGGACGCCCGTCGGCCAGTTCGAGGTGCGCTCCATGGGCTATCAGGCCACCATCATCTATTTCGCGCTGATCGACCTCATCGCGGCCGTGGGATTGTGGATGGCGAGTACCTGGGGTGGGATCATGTGGCTTCTGGCCGTCATGAGTCACCTGATTCTGGCGGCCTTCTTTCCGGTCATCGTTTCCAGCGGAATCCTGACCATTGCGTTCTTCCTGACCCTGATCGCCGTCTATCTGGCCGTGTCCTGGCTGGCGGCGCAGGAAGAGTAGCCAAAGCAGCATCCGAGCAAGGCACTAGCGGGGTTTGCGGAGATTTGGCTTGAGGATCGGGCCTTGCCGCCGGCGCAGGGTCGCTGGACCTCACACAGAAGTGTATCCTCAGAACAACACTTCAACGTTACATACAGGGGCAAGGCGGTTTCCTGGGGCGAGGAGGCCATCGAGGAAGATTTTGCCATAAAACGGCCCCGATGTTCTTCGTTTTCGATACCGTTCCTTAATCCTATCCCGGCACCTTCCGCTGGGAGCGGAGGCAGTCCCGGACCACCATCCGCTGTTTCCGTCGTCGAACCACTCTAACCGAGAAGAGCCTGCGCTCATGTTGTCCCGCCGTGCCCTCCTGACAGGATCGCTTGCCCTTGTGTTTACGCCGGCCACTGTCGCGCTGGCCCAGAACCAGGCCGAGTGGTCGCAGAATTACGAAGCTGTCTCCCGTACCCGTGTGCAGCGCACTTCGACCCCGATGCTCTCGGCCGAGTCTCTCGCCGCGACCGAGCAGATGATCGAATACTACCGCAACATCGCCGCCCGCGGCGGTTGGGGTGCGGTTCAGGGCGTCCAGGGCCTGCGCGTCGGCTCCAAGAGCCCGGCCGTGGCGGGCCTGCGTCAGCGCCTGATCATCACGGGCGATCTGGACCAGAACGCGGGCGATTCGCCGATCTATGATTCCTATGTCGAGTCGGCGGTTCGCAGGTTCCAGGCCCGTCACGGCATCAGCTCTACCGGTACCATCACGGCTCCGACCGTCGCCGCCATGAACGTGCCGGTCGATATCCGCATCCGCCAGCTCGAGATCAACGTGAGCCGCCTGCGAAGCCTCGTTGGCTCCGGGCTCCCCAATCGCTACGCGGTCGCCAACATTCCCGCCGCTCTTGTGGAGACGGTGGAGGGTGGCATGGTCCATACCCGCCACGCCGCCGGTGTCGGCAAGAGCGACCGTCAGTCGCCGCTGCTGAACTCGAAGATCGTCGAGGTCAACTTCAACCCGTTCTGGACGGCTCCCGCCTCCGTGGTGAAGAAGGACCTCATCCCCAAGATGCAGAAGGAGCCGAACTATCTGGCCGAGAACAAGATCCGCATCTTCAATGGTGCCGGTCAGGAGATCCCCTCCAGCCAGGTCAACTGGTTCTCGGACGAGGCGACCCGTTACCGTTTCCGCCAGGATCCGGGCGGCGACCTCAACTCGATGGGCTTCGTGCGTATCAACATCCCGAACCAGCATGGCGTATACATGCACGACACGCCCTCCAAGGGCATCTTCGGAGACGATTTCCGCTTCGTCTCCTCGGGCTGCATCCGCATCCAGAACGTGCGCGACTACATCGAGTGGCTGTTGAAGGACACGCCCGGCTGGAGCCGCGAGCAGATCGACGCCACGTTCAAGTCCGGCGAGCGCATCGACGCCCGCCTCGCGACGGCTGTTCCGATCCACTGGATCTACATGACCGCTTGGGCGACCCCGGACGGCCTCGTGCAGTTCCGTGACGACATCTACAACAAGGATGGCCTCGGCAACGCGATCCCGGTCGCCAGCCGCACCCCGACCGAGCCGGATGAGGAAATGTTCCTCCAGAACTGAAGTTCTAGGTCAGAATTACCAGCAGCCCGCCTCTTGGCGGGCTGTTTCATTTCAAAAGCTAGGTAGCCATGTCCTAGCCGGGTTGGCGGGTTCCATGAGCCCGTGATAAAGGCCTGTCCAGTTTATCGCGAGCGGCCGGTTGCGACCGGGCTCGGAGCAGGGTGAGGTTGATCATGAGCGCGAGTGAAGCGGCACGTAGCCATCTGTCCAACAGCTTTTTCTCGGCGGGCCTTGCCGACAGCGATCCCGAGATCGCCCGCGCCATCGGGCTCGAACTCGGCCGCCAGCGCGACGAGATCGAGCTGATCGCCTCCGAGAACATCGTCTCCCGCGCGGTCCTGGAAGCCCAGGGCTCGGTGATGACCAATAAGTACGCGGAAGGCTATCCGGGTCGCCGCTACTACGGAGGCTGCCAGTTCGTGGACATCGCCGAGGAACTCGCCATCGACCGCGCCAAGCGCCTGTTCGACTGCAAATTCGCGAACGTCCAGCCCAATTCCGGCTCCCAGGCCAACCAGGCCGTGTTCATGGCGCTCATGAAGCCGGGCGATACCTTCATGGGCCTCGACCTCGCCTGTGGCGGCCACCTGACCCACGGCTCCCCGGTCAATATGTCCGGCAAGTGGTTCAACGTGGTGAGCTACAAGGTTCGCGAGAGCGACCAGATCATCGACATGGACGAGGTGGCGGAACTCGCCCGCACCCACAAGCCGAAGGTGATCGTGGCCGGCGGCTCGGCTTATTCCCGCTTCTGGGACTTCGCCCGCTTCCGCGAAATCGCGGACGAGGTCGGCGCCTTCTTCATGGTTGATATCGCCCATTTCGCCGGCCTCGTGGCGGGCGGCGCGCATCCGTCGCCGTTCCCCCATGCCCACGTGGTCACCACCACGACCCACAAGACCCTGCGCGGCCCGCGCGGCGGCATGATCCTCACCAATGACGAGGACATCGCCAAGAAGGTCAATTCCGCGATCTTCCCCGGCCTCCAGGGCGGCCCGCTCATGCATGTCATCGCCGCAAAGGCCGTGGCCTTCAACGAAGCTTTGCGCCCCGAGTTCAAGCTCTATGCCCGCTCCGTAGTCGAGAATGCTAAGGTGCTGGCCGACACCATGCTCGCCAACGGCTACGCCATCGTCGCCGGCGGCACGGACAACCACCTGATGCTTGTAGACCTGCGCCCCAAGAAGCTCACCGGCAAGGCCGCCGAGGCTGCCATGGGCCGCGCGCATATTACCTGCAACAAGAACGGCGTKCCSTTCGATCCCGAGAAGCCGATGGTTACCTCAGGCGTCCGTCTCGGCACGCCTGCCGCCACCTCGCGCGGCTTCGGCGTGGCCGAGTTCAAGAAGGTCGGCGAGCTGATCGTCGAGACCCTCGACGGGCTGGCGAGGAACGGCGACGAGGCGAATGCCTCGGTCGAGGAATCGGTGAAGACCCGCGTCCACGAGCTGACCCGCCGCTTCCCGATCTACGCTTAAACTGCGGACCCATCGATGCGCTGTCCCTATTGCGGGAGTCTCGACACCCAGGTGAAGGACTCCCGGCCCACGGACGATTCCTCGTCCATCCGCCGCCGCCGCATCTGCCCGGATTGCGGCGGACGGTTCACGACCTTCGAGCGCGTGCAATTGCGCGAACTCACGGTGGTGAAGCGGTCGGGTCGGCGCGTACCTTTCGACAGGGACAAGCTCCAGCAATCGGTGGATGTGGCCTTGCGCAAACGCTCGGTCGATCCTGACCGCGTGGAGCGCATGATCAACGGCATCGTGCGCCAGCTCGAGAGCATGGGCGACGGCGAGGTGCCGAGCGAGACCGTGGGCGAACTCGTCATGGAAGGCCTGAAAGGCCTCGACGAYGTSGCCTATGTGCGCTTCGCCTCCGTTTACAAGAACTTCCGCGAGGCGAGAGACTTCGAGGAGATCCTGGGCAAGCTCGCYGAGGAACCCGAGGACGATGCGCCTCCTCGTCCGAAGAAAAAGCCCGCGCAGTCAGAGTGATGGACATCGCTGACCGCACCGCGCAGGACGAGCGCTTCATGCGTCTGGCGATTGCCCTGGGTGAGCGGAACCTGGGACTCACCTGGCCCAACCCATCCGTTGGATCGGTCGTTGTGGACGAGAGCGGCGATGCTCCCGTCATCATCGCGCAGGGAGCCACCCAGCCGGGCGGCCGTCCGCATGCGGAGCGCGTTGCGCTTGCCGCCGCCGGTGAAAAGGCGATGGGCGCGACTCTTTATGTGTCGCTGGAGCCTTGCTCCCATCACGGGAAGACGCCGCCTTGCGCGGAAGGCGTGATCGAGGCCCGTATCGCGCGTGTCGTTTCCGCTATCGAAGACCCGGATTCCCGCGTCGCCGGTCACGGCCATGCCCTTTTGCGCGCTGCCGGGATCGAGGTGGTGACGGGCTGCCTTGAGCCACTCGCCCGCCGGGCCCATCGCGGTCACATCACGCGCGTCACGAAAGGGCGGCCTGCCGTCACCGTGAAGCTGGCCCGCACCACGGAAGGTCTCGCCGGATCGCGGCAGGGACCGCGCCTGCTGATCACGGGCGAGATTACCAATCGAAAAGTCCACCTGATGCGCACCCATGCCGATGCCATCATGGTCGGCATCGGTACGGTGCTCGCGGACGACCCCTTGCTCGATGTGCGCCTGCCGGGGCTGGAAAGCCGTTCGCCCATCCGCATCGTGATCGATTCTCGCCTGCGCACGCCGCCTCCCGCTCGGCTCGTGGCGGGAGCGAGGGATATCCCGACCTGGATCGTCACGGCCATTGAGGCGCCCATCGAGGCTGAAAAAGCCCTCGTGGCGCAGGGCGTCGAGGTTCTGCGGGTTTCGTCCGATGCTGCCGGGCGTGTCTCGCTGCCTGAGGCTCTGGCTCTGCTAGGCACGCGCGGGCTGACGCGCATCTTCTGCGAAGGCGGTCCCGATCTAGCGGATGCGCTGGCTCAAGGAGACCTGATCGACGAGTTCGTCCTCGTGACGGGCAGATCCGCGCGCGGGCAGGGCAATGTGCCGGCGCTCGGCCTTGCCCTGCAGGACCGCATGGATGCTTTGAACCTTTATGCCGACGAGCAGGTCGGCTCCGATCTTTTCATGTTCTGGGAGAAGCCCTGATGTTCACCGGCATTGTCACCGATATCGGCGAGGTCGTATCGGCGGAAGGCGCAGAGGGCACCCTGAAGCGCCTGCGCATTCAATCGGCCTACGACCCGGCGACCATCGCTCTCGGCGCTTCCATCGCCTGCGGAGGGCCGTGCCTCACGGTCGTGGCGGTAGGCGGGCGCGAGGGCGGCTGCTGGTTC
>NZ_JBFUMH010000183.1:0-9187 GCF_054049475.1 Microvirga sp. P5_D2
GTTCGGTACAGAGCAAGCCGTGCCCGCCTGCTGCCCGAGTGACGGTGAACGTTCGACAGCGCCTCCTGGGCGACCCGGTAGAGGGCGGTTGCAGTGGGACGAGGCAAGGGCTCACCGCTGTTCTCGATGCTGATGTCGACCTGAATGCCGCTGCGCTGAGAGAACCCTCGGGCGAGCCAGCTCAAGGCGGCCGTGAGTCCGACATCATCGAGGAGCGGCGGGTGGAGCAGATAGGACAGCGTGCGAACTTCTTGAAGGCTCTGCTCCGCCAGTTCGAGGGTCTCCACGAGGACGCGGCGGGCGGGTTCCCCCGCATCGCGCAGCCCCTCGTGCAGGCGCGTCGCGTTCAACGTGATGGCCAGGAGGTTTTGAGCCGTGGTGTCATGAAGCTCTCGTGCAATGGCGCGCCGCTCCTCGTCTTGCAGATGCATGAGGCGCCCGCTCAGCCGGGTCAATTCCTCCTGCGTCCGTTTAACCTCGGTAATGTCTTCATGCGCGATGACAATCCGGCGTGTCTGCGCCTGGTCCGGCCGGGTTACCCGAAGCTGGAACCAGCGTGGCCCCTGCGGGCTGCGGCAGGGATACTCCATCCGGAACTCGGAGCGGTCGCCAGCCATGATGTCCCGCAATGCCCCTGCGGTTCGCGAAGCATCCTTCGACACAGCGGCGGCCGCTTCGCAGACGGCCAAATAATTCATCCCGACTCCGTGGTTCGTGTCGGCATAGCCGGAGGCGTGGGCGAAGGCGCGCCAGGCCTGGTTGACCGCAATGATCGTTCCGACCTCATCAAGCACTGCGATATGGGCCGACAGGGCATCCAAGGTGGAGCGCAGCAATGCCTCCGCCTCCACGTCGGGTGCGATCAGGGTCGGCAGGCTGTGAGCCTGCGGTGCCCTTGTGATCGCGCGACGCCGTTTGCGGGATCTTGGATGCTCTACAGATGAAGCATCATCAGGGGTGAGATAATCCATTCTGGCCTCAAACTCGGCTGCGCGCCGCCGTTGCTTTAGGACATATGACAGATGTGCGTGGACTTCCCATGGCAATACGGAAGAATTGGGCTTCCTACGGTGATTATCCGGCTCTACTCAGGAAACTCCCGATGCAGAACAGTCGGGTTCCGGGCATATCCATCGAGGCTGGCGCCGATGAACCGACAAGGCGCAGCGATCAGAGGATAGAACAATGAACGCGAAGTATAGTGCTTATGCCATAGCTGCCATGCTCGTCGCGGCAAGTCCGGCCGCAGCGGCGGACATCGTTGAAACTGCTGTCTCCAACGGCAGCTTCAAGACGCTGACAGCCGCCCTTCAAGCTGCCGGACTTGTTGAAACGCTCAAGGGCAAGGGCCCCTACACGGTGTTTGCGCCCACCGACGAAGCCTTCAAGAAGCTTCCGGCTGGAACGGTCGAGAATCTCCTGAAGCCTGAGAACAAGGCCCAGCTCACGAAAGTGCTGACCTATCACGTCGTGGCCGGGAACATCATGTCCGGCGACCTCAAGGGTAAGACGACGAACGCCAAGACCGTCGAGGGTAGTGCCGTGCGGATCGATGCCAGCGGCAACACCGTCAAGGTAGGCGATGCGGTTGTCACACAGGCTGACGTCAACGCATCGAACGGCGTCATTCATGTGATTGACAGCGTGATCATGCCGAAGTCCTAAGGATCGGTAAAGCTTGGGGATGGCGGTGCGGCGCCATCCCGTACATTTAGGTGCTGATGATGTGGTTAATGCCTGATGCATTCTCACAAGGAAATGTCCGACTGTGGGACGGGGCGAGCCTTATCCCGAGTTCCTTGGGCACATGCAAAGCGACCTTCATTCAATCCGCTCGACGGTGCGCACTACATCCTGACGGAAACCGACATCGGCTACCGTTTGCACGCTGATGGCTGAGACCGGACCGGCTCACGGACGCGGGAAACTGTCTCTGCCGGGCGTGGTGTAGGCAGGCTCCTGGACTGGAGCAAAATTTCGTCCTGCGGCACGGGAAGGTCGTAAACTGGCACGAGGCGGACCTTATCGGGATTTCCGCATCAGCGGCATCAGCAGACCTTCATTGAGGTCACTCTACGTTATACTTTGACCCGCTGCGGAAGTTCCCACAGCAGAGGTTACAACTCCAGCCGGATGACCGTGCTGGGCCGGGGACGATAGGCAGGGCCCAGGCCATGAAGGTGGGCCAGTGCGTCGGCTTCATCGTCCGCGACAATGTTCAGCGATGGGGTCGCGCCCTACATTGTGTTCTGTGGTCTTGCCAACGCTGCGGGTTGGCCGGCATCCGGATCCGCAGAGATCCACGAGGGACAACACAGCGTCTGGACGACCGCATTCCAACGGAGGCAGACATGAGGATCGGCATCATCGGTGCAGGGAATATCGGCGGCAATCTGACCCGTCGCCTCACCGCCCTCGGGCACGAGGTCTCGGTGGCCAACTCTCGGGGACCTGAGACGCTTGCTTCCCTGGCGCAGGAGACAGGCGCCAAGGCAGTTTCGGTCCCTGAGGCGGTGCGCGACAAGGATCTCATCGTCGTCACAATCCCTGAAAAGAATGTCCCAGAACTGCCAGCGGGATTGTTCGATGGAGTCGGCTCTGACCCAGTCGTCATCGACACCGGCAACTACTATCCGCAGCAGCGCGATGGCCGCATCGAGGACATCGAAAACGGCATGCCCGAAAGCCGGTGGGTCGAGCGGCAACTGGGCCGGCCGGTCATCAAGGCGTTCAACAACATTTATGCCCAGCACCTGCTCGAGCGTGGCCAGCCGCGAGGCACATCTGCCCGCATCGCCCTGCCGGTCGCGGGGGATGATCCTAAGGCCAAGGCTGTCGTGCTTCAGCTTGTCGACGACCTTGGGTTCGATGGCATCGATGCCGGGGGACTAGACGAGTCCTGGCGGCAGCAGCCTGGAACACCCGTGTACGGGACTGATCATGATGCCGAGGGCGTCCGGCGCGCCCTGTCGGACGCCGGCCCGGAGCGTGGACCGGAATGGCGTGCCAAGTAGGCGGGCAAGCGGAGATATGGATCGAGGAGGAGCGCGCTATCCTGACCGCCGGGCAGCCCATGATCGTACCGGCGGGCCATCGACACGGCTTTCGTAATATCAGGGAAACGACCCTCCATATCGAGGCGGTCTTGGCCGGGGCGCTGGTCGGCCCGGTCACGCAGCGGGATTGATCATCGCGACAGGTGCCGCAACCCGGCTCTAGCAAGGCGCAGGAGCGCCGTGCCGGGTCGGGGCGGGTTCGCAAGTTGGACGATCCGGCGCCGAACCCGTCTTCAATGGGAAGGGCAGCTATGGCACTCCTGGGACCTGCGCCGGAGGACAGCCATCCTCGCAGAACCAGACGTTCCCCAAGGCTGGCCAATTTCACTGCCCGACCCGACCTCCAGCGACGTCCGTAACCCTCGATTCCGCTCGAATTCCACCCCTGGTCAGGCGCCGGCCGAGGCTTGCCCAAGCTCGGCGGCTATGCCGCGCAGCGCCTGCTCGAAGGCATCAGCCGGCTGACCGCCGGAGATCAGCCATGTCCCGTTGATGACGATAGCTGGGACCGATCGAATGCCGCGGGAGATCCAATCCCGCTCGGCCTCGCGGACCTCCTCGGCATAGCGCCCCGACGCCAGGATCTCGCGTGCCTCATGCCCATCGAGTCCGGCCGCGACGGCCGCATCCACCAGCACCCCATGCTCCGACACGTTCGCGCCGTCCGTGAAGTTCGCCTTGAACAGCGCGAGCTTCAGCTCGCGCTGGCGCCCGATCGTCCCGGCCCAGTGCAGCAGGCGGTGAGCATCGAAGGTGTTGTAGATCCGGCTCTCCTCCGACATGTTGAACGTGAAGCCGACCTCGGCCCCGCGTGATCGGATCATCGCGCGACTGGCAGCCGACTGCTCTGCCGTGGAGCCGTACTTCTCCGCGATATGCTCCATGAGGTTCTGCCCTGCTGCTGGCATGCCCGGATTGAGCTCGAACGGCTGGAAGGTGATGTCGGCCTCCACGGCGCCGGCCGCATTGGCCAGCGCCTGCTCAAGCCCCCGCAGGCCGATGATGCACCACGGGCAGGCCACGTCGGAAACAAAGTCAATCTTCAGGGGCTGAGGCATGGGGCTGCTCGTTGTCGTTCGTGGAAATCGGATTGTCGCGGGAATGCCGAAATACCACAGTGCTGCCCCTCATGTCGCGGATCCAGGGAGCGGAACTTTTTGAGATGAAGCCCCCGCAGTTACCCACGCAATTGATCGCTGCGAGGCCAGCGGCCGCCGGAGGACCCGCCAAAAACTTCGATGGTAGACTCCACAGTACGGGCTGGGCCGAGAAGTTGCCCGCCGCAGTATCGCACATGAAGACGAACTTCAGAGTGCTGCTGGGTGTGTAGACGCTGATGCCCGCATCCCACCGTTGGCGGGTCTCCTTACGGCCACGGTCAGGGGTGTAGCGTTGTTAAACCGGGTCAGATTTCGAGCTTTTGTTGGGTTAATGGGGTTTAGTATCTCACTCGATTACCTCGTCGGCACGGGCCACAATCGATGATGGGACAGTTAAGCCAAGTGCTCTGGCCGTCTTCATGTTGACGACCAGTTTGAACGTCATCGGTTGCTCGACTGGAATATCAGCAGGATTGGCTCCCTTGAGGATCCTGCTCACGTAGACCGCGGCACGACGGATAGGCGCCAGGTAATCCGGGCCATATCCGATCAGACCACCATCAGCGACGCGAGTGGGATCGGTAAACATCGTAGGAATACGGTGCTGAGTTGCGAACTCTGCAATCTGGCGCCCGCTGACAGACATGACTCCGCCGCGGAGGATGAGCAGGGCGTCGACATCCTTGCTGACCGGCATCGCGAGTACGTTCTGGAGTTCCTCAGATGTTCGCACTGGGATTGAAACAACCTCAAGGCCGGCTGGAGCCGCCACGCTCTGAACTGCCTCAAAGGCGTTCCTGCGCGGTTGCGGGTCCGGATCTCCCGTATCAATTGGCGTCCAGAGGAGGGCAAGTCGCTTGATCCTGGGGAGCATCTCCTTGAGCAACTCGATTCGCTTGCCAAACAGGTCCCGACCACTACTCGATGCGCCGGTGAAGGAGCCGCCCGGCCGCGCCAAGCTTTGAACGAACCCGAGGCCCAGCGGGTCGAAGGTGAGGCCCATGACCACAGGGATTGTTCCGGTCTTGCCTTTAAGCGCATAGGTGGTTGCGGTGTTTGCGGAGACAATGAGGTCGGGCTTGAGCGCAATGATCTCGCTGACAAGAGCAGGAAGATGCTCATTTTGCCCGATTGCCGAGCGCACCTCGATATGGATGTTTTGCCCATCAACATAGCCGAGGCCGCTCAATTCCTCACGAAGGATACCGACAACAGACCATGGCTCGGGAGGATCGGTGTCCAGTACAATGACGAGTGGGCGTTGTGTCTTTCCTGATGCTGAAAGCGGCAGCATGAGTACGGCTAGAGCGAAGGTGAGACAAACCACAACCAGCCGCATGATCTCCTCCGTCAATCATGGGTCGAGTGTATGATGCTCCTTCCGGCCGACGACGTCTATCGTACTGCATCTCCGGATTGCTCGGTCGAGGAATGAGGCCAGACGGCTTAGATCCTTAAGCCTCTCGGCCGGCCTCCGGCAGGTTCGGTGCCGCAATGACGAGGATATCCGGCGCTAGCACTTCACGGCTCGCTCGTTCGACGGGTTAGGATTCGGTTCGGGGTCCAACGAAGGCTTTCAGCACTGAAGCCGCAAGGATCCTGTTCTGGCACTGGGCCGACTTAAGCCAAAGGTCTGCATGGGAGGAGTAAAGTGGACCTTCATGAGGTTCGCTCTAGGCTACACCTTGACCCGATGCGGACTTTTCGTTCTTGCGAACAAGACACATCCCCAGAACTGCCTGGCTCAACGTCGTTGTGGGCCAGCCTGGAGCAGTTCAGCGTCAGCCTCCGGATAAACATCTGTTCCGAGGGCACGTCCGCCTTTATGGGCATCCCGCTCCCGGGGGCCTGCCGGGCCCTTGAGGATGCCCTGAACAGCAGGCCTTTTCCATGCAAACGAATGGATCCTTTCCTGATGTTTTCAGGGTCTGCCTCTGGCAGTTTCAGGGTTTTGCCGAGGTGGTTCTGGCGAACGAAAGGTGTATCCTGCCTTGGCACTTGGACGCATGGCCGGCGGCAGCCCAAGACGGGGCTGGCATCCTCATTTAGGAGGCATCTCGATGCGCCGTTATCTCGGACTCGTCACCCTTAGTGCGCTGATCGCCACAGGTCCCGCTCTGGCGCAGGAAAGCAATCGACCGTTTACGCCCTCGGGCGAGGTTCAGATCCCGTCCGGGACAGCGATTGATCGAATGCTCGACAGCAATACGGTGCCGCCACCGGACAAGGAATTCTCGGCCGATGATGCGAAAGCCATCCAACAGATGGATCAAAGGGCCAAGCGCATCGATCAGGAGGTCAAAAAGGGCATCTGTACAGACTGTTGATCACCGCCGCGCCAATCATGACGGAGTGGAGATCGTGGGATTGCTGAGCCGCCTTCTGCAACGCCTCATCATCCTTGGGCTGGGCATCTTCTCCGTCTGGCTGATTGTCTTCGTCGTCTTCGACACAGCCGACCGAAGGCTGCCCTGGATCCTGGCCGTGGGCCTCACCTATGCAATCGGCGCCTATGTCATTCTCCCGTGGGTCATTCGCATGGGCCTCAAGCTCCTCCATCGGAAACGGGTGCCCAGCTTCACGACAACAGGCGACGGCCTGCCAGGTGATCCCGTCAACGTGGCGCTCGTGGGAACACTCCCACAGCTTCGCGCAGCGTTCAAAACTCTTGGCTGGTCGGAAGCCGACCGACTGGACCTGGCCAGTTCCTGGGGCATGATGCGGGCCTTCGTGTTCAACTCGCCCTATCCCGCGGCGCCGTTTAGCACCCTCTATCTGTTCGGACGTGGCCAGGACGTCGGGTTTCAGAGGGCAATCGACAACAGCCCTCGCAAGCGCCATCACATCCGGTTCTGGTCCTTGAGCCTCGTGCGAGCCGAGAGCACGTGGGCAAGGGGATCGGCAGCCTTCTGGCTGAATACCGACCGTCCACCGGATGACGAACGTGTTCTCTGGGTTGGGGCGGGCACGAGAGACACGGGTCTGTCCCTGACCCGCCTGACATTTCAGATCACCCACGCTACGGACTCGGACACGAATGTCGAGCGCGACTTCATCATCGCCGYGCTGGAGAACATTGGAGCCGTCGGGGCGGTGAAAGTGTATCAGGCCGGCCAATGTCTCGCCACGGAGCATGTCAACCACTATACCTCCGATGGACAAGTGACGTTGGCGAACCTTGTGGTCCAGGCCAACTGACCCGACTTGCGCTGCTTCGACGAGATGGTTCTCAGGACACCGCTCGGCCTCGAGCCTTGATGATCTCCGCCACTTCGATGAGGCAGTTCACCACCTCGATATCCGCCATCTTGAAGATCGTGCGCCAGAAAGCCTCTTCAGGGTCGTACAGGCCAGCCAAAAATAGGGTTCCTTGCCCATCTTTGGGATCCAGCTTTTTCGAAGCCAGTTGGAACCGTCGGTTTGAGGGCGTGGCGTGCCGGATCCTACGTCAGCGCAAAGGTCCTTATTCGTTGCCGCAGGGCGAATACGGGTAATAGCCGCACTGATTTGGTATGACGTACGAGTTATAGGCCGCACTTGCCGTTGAGTCTCTCGCTCCCGCGTACCAAGCGCCGTGATAGACAGGAGCATGCCAGTAGGCGCTGCGGGCACCTCTATAATCTCCGGCACGATCGAAACCGCCGCCGAAGCCGGCGAAGTGATCGATGAACAGTGCCGCCGGTCCGCTCGCTCCGGTGAGATCGCCTTCCAGCACCGCCACATCGAAGGTGAGGTTGCTGCCCTCGAGCTTCGGCGACTTCAGCGTCACGACGGCATCGCGGACTTTCGAGCCATCACCGCCCAAGACCGACACGGTGGCGTTGGGCGGATCCACGGCGAAGTTGTCCTTGCCCTCGTCCCATTGCATGATGAACTGCTCGGTCACCACGTGGCCCGCGGCGCGAACGGGCCGATCGGCGAACACGATTGAACTCGGTGACACACCGGTCAAGGTCAGCTTAGTTCCTTCGAGCTTCGCGCCGGCCGCGTTGAGCACGGCAAGCGACGGCACTGGACCTGTGGGCGTGACCCGGCCGATGGTCTTGGTCAGCGGCATGGACGGCCTGCCGTCCGCGTCCTGCGCGAGCACGCTGCCCACTGTCGCGCACAGGACGCCAGGCACTAGGATGAGGCTGGCTAACGGCTTGCTGAGCATGGCGAGAACTCCCTTTCGTCTTTCCAACGGACGCCGTCGATCGGAAGCCAGTGCCTGAACGATCTCGGCGGCGGCTACATGAACGACTTCTATGCCCGCGAGTTCTAACGCTTCGTCTCCGTCCAGCAGGAGGTCGCGAAGCTGGCAGCTACGGCGATCGACTATCCGCCGATGCAGGACCCGGCTTCGTTCAACCTGGAGGCAGTGAAGCGCCAGGTTGAGCAGGCGATCCGCAACAAGCCGGGCAACTGAATGAAGCGAGGGGTGGGCGAGGATTTGCCCGCCCCGATCAACGGGCCCGATCCCTTGCGAATTGGCTGTCGTTCCCCGAACCAGGTTGACCCAGCGGACATTCATCGAGACTTCGGAAGCGGTGGGCGTCACCTCTGGCTTGCGATGGTGCCGTGCCAGGACGGATGTAACCCCGGCAGGCCTGTTCCTTCATTTGCCTGACGATGCGAGCGCAGTCTGGTATCCGATCAGCCCAGGCCGTTGGCTGGCGTGGCAGGAGGAGATGAGATGGACCCTGACCGTTCACGCCGGAACCTGGATTATCTCTTCATGGACGCTTGTGCTTTCGGTGATGGGAAGCCGCGTATGCAGCCTCACGAACTACTGCAGGGTCCCGTTGCAACGCCTGACGCAGGTCAAGCGAAGGCCGGACAAGGACGCAGGCTACGCGACTGGGCTGAATAGGGTAGCAATGAAGTCGCGCTGAGCGCCCATGTCCTTGGGTGGTACACCGATGATCTGTCCCTTGCGGATCATTGCCATCGCCTCATAACCAGAAAGCGTCTGCGCGGCGGACGTGACGCTCTTGAAGCCCAGGCCTGGCCGGACCAGGCGCTTGATACGCCGGTGATCCTGCTCAATGA
>NZ_JBFUMH010000184.1:0-9107 GCF_054049475.1 Microvirga sp. P5_D2
GCTGAGAGGGCTGAGAGGGCCGTGTGGTGCTCAGGATGAGTTCCTGCTGGCCGCAACCGCCCAGAACCTGAGAAAGCTCGCTAAGCTGGCTCTTCCGACAGGGCCTCAGGTGCCCCAAGCGGCCTGAGGGGAGCACAAGCACCCAACTCATCACAGCTCTGACCTCCGCAAGCAAACCCCGTCGCTACTCAGGCCGTTCGAGCGCCGACTTTTTCAACGCAATCGGCACGAGGCGGAACTAGGCCCGCTGTCCGCATAGGGTGGAGAACCGGACGTTTCTGAAGGGCAGGAGATTTCCTAGTTTGTCCTATTCCGTACCTTGAGTGCAGAACATCTGCCGGAACAGCCATCCCACCCTGGCGTTGCTCTGCAGGAGGGCACTATGCCTACGAAACTGCCAGACGAGAGACACCTTCGTGAACCTGGATCAATGGAACTCGACCCATCAAGCGAAGGCTTGGCCGTCGACGAGACGCGGCGCCTGATTGCCTCCAGCAAGGTTGAAGGCACGCCCGTGTTCAACCAGGCCGGAGAACAGCTCGGGACCGTGTACAACTTCATGGTCGACAAGATCTCGGGTCAGGTTGCCTATGTGGTCATGAGCTTCGGCGGCTTTCTCGGCATAGGCGAGAGCTATCACCCGCTGCCCTGGCGGGCGCTGACCTATGACACGCAACTTGGCGGCTATGTGGTGGACATTGACAAGGATCGACTTGCCGAGGCTCCGCGTTACGGCGCTGATGAGGATCCGTTCGCAGATGACGAGTACGGCGCCAAGGTGGACGCCTACTACAAAACTGCACCAACTGCGTGATTGGAGTTGTCGGACCTTGGGGGCTGCCATGCCACCGGGAAGCGTCAACTAAGGCTCGGGTAATTCCAGGCGGCGTCTCGGGCCACTGCGTTCCCTCCTGCGTCAGGCGTGCGACGCACCGACATGATCGGCCATGTTGGCCCCGCGGGCGCCAAGCGGCTTGGGTGTGCCATCTGTACTGTCGCGGGCCGTCTGATGCTCCATCTCGGCATTGAGATCAGCACCAAGCAGGACGATCACCACCGACARCCAAATCCACACCATGAAGCCAACGCCAGCGCCAAGTGAACCATAGGTTTTGTTGTAGCTGTCGAAGTTGGCAACATACCAGGAGAACAGCATCGAAGCCGCAAGCCAGAGCACCGCGGCCGTGACACTGCCCCAGGTCACCCAGCGCCACTTTGGGTCGCGGCGGCTTGGTCCGTAGCGGTAGATAACGGCAAGCCACATGCCCACAATTACGAGAAGGATCGGCCACCGCAAGATGGCCAAGAGTCGCTCGACTGGAGTCACGAAGCCCATGAAGGCGAGAAGGACCGGCGCTACCACCACTGCGCTGATCGCCAAAATGATGAAGCCGATCATGCCCAGCGTGAGCAGGAATGTTGTGGCGTAGAAGCGCAGCAGGCTGCGCTTCTCCTTCTCGCCATAGACCACGTTAAGCGCATCGAAGAGGGCTGCCACCCCCGAGTTTGCGCTCCACAGCGCGACCAGAAAGCCGACGATGAAGGCGACGCCGAGCGTGTCGTTGCCCTGGGTGGCAATCAGCGAGATCTGCTCACCGATTAGTTCCAGCACCCCGCCCGGCAAAATGCCAGCAAGAAGGGACAGGTGTCCCCTGATTGTGCTGGTGTCGGCGAAGAGCCCGTAGAGCGACACAATTGTGGCAATCGCCGGAAAGACAGCCAGCAGGGCAAAGAAAGCAACCCCACCTGATGTCGACAGAATACGATCTTCCGAGATCCCCCAGAGCACGCGCCAGAGAATGTCTGCCCAGCCGCGGGCTGGGATCTCCCCGGGTGTGTTTGCCTCGCGTCCCCGGCCGGGCTCGTGGGCACGGTTGAGATCATCCGGCAGCACGCCGGGGGCGGCCTTCTCCTCGATCTTGGAGCGCCAATCTTCGCCATGTTCGTTCATAGGGCACCGTGGAGGTCCAGGAGGATATGGGTCGATAGCTTCTTGCCGTATGACCAGGACGTTCTAGGCTTTCTATCGGCTAACGTCTGTTAGCGCCTTACCTGCGCGCAGACCTTCGACCGCGCATTCTCCTCATTCGCTTCGCTAATCGAGCCCAATGGTCTTCGGAGTGCTAGCCTCGACCTCGAAGGTTGTCATTGTCTCAGCCTCAAGCTCCTGGAGCGCGAGCTCGCGTCAGTACCTGAGCTCAGCGGTGTGTCTCCCGACCTGCTCCCCCGCCATGACGGCTTCCCAGCCAGGTCCCTGTTCGTTCGCGAGCTGCCGAGCCCGGGCTGTGATCACCTCCGCCGTAAAGCGCTCTGTTGCCATCAAGGACCTCCTTCTTCATGAGCAGGAAAGAGGATCATGCCGAGCAAGTATGACAGGACGGTGTTGGAGCTGAGCCTACCGCAACGTATCTCCGTTGCCAGCACGATCAGAAGGAACCGCGTTTGGCGAGGGCCTCGAAGCCTCCTCTCAGCTGGCGCAGCCGCTCCTGATAGGCTTTGCTCAGGCAGATGCGATCATCGCCACAGCCAGCGCGCCGTTTGAGCCAGGCGGCCTGTTCATCTTCCATATCGCCGCGGGCACCCATGCCAAGAAGTGGCTTCAGATGAGTGTAGAGGACGGCCATCTCTACATCATCATCATTCAACTGGCGATCGGCGCAGATGGCCTTCTCGTCGGCCGTTTCGGCCTTGGCGCAGTCGAAGCTGGCGGCCCACCCAGACTGTCCTGCTGCCGTCAGGAGGACCGAGAGGGTGGCGACGTAAAGAGCGTTCCTGATCATTAGCGTGACCTCAAAGGAGTTCGATTGTTGGGAGAACCATTCTGGCTGGTACGTGCTCCCTACAGGATCGCTCAAGTTCGGATCACGCTTAATGAAATGTGAAGGTCATGTCGCCGTGAGGATCATGCCCAGGGCCCTCCTCAGGTGGAGCCCATTCGACTGACCCTCAAAGCATCCTTGCGGGCAGCATCCCACGACGCCTTAGGTCTGCAGGTATGCCCAGAATGCATGGCCAAGCCAAACGTCCCGTTTGAGGCGGTGAGCGGACCTATACACAGCCGCGCTTAAAGGCCGTGATTGACCCGCTGCGGACCTTCGCGAGAGATGATCTCACCGCTGTAACCTGGTAAGTCTCCCCGCGCGCCATGATGGCCCAGGACGACACACGCCATCTTGTTCGCCATTGCCACGCTCGCCACCTGCACCGGCTTGCGGGCCAGCAGAGCCAGGAGACGTGGCTCCGCCTTCTGCGGCTTGCGTGCCGCATCAGTGCGGTGGCGCCAATAACCAGCAGCTTGTGCAGAGAGCGGTCGCCCATCTTGCTGATGCGGCCCAGCCTCTCCTTACCGCCGCTGGAGTTCTGCAAGGGTGTCAGCCCGAGCCAGGCCGCAAACTCCCGACCGGACCGAATCTGCCGCGGGTCAGCTACAGGCGCGGCCAGCGCCGTGGCGCCCACCAGACCGATGCCCGGGATCGACGCCAAGCGCCGCGCCGCATCGTTGGTTCGGTGAAGAGCGAGCAGGGAGCGGTCGATTGCCTGCACCCGGGCATGGGTGTCGAGCACTTGCCCGCACAGAAGGTTGAGGACCTCCTGGGCTGTGGTCGGCACATCGGGCATGGCCTCCTTCGCGTGGATCTGGCGCGCGAGCCCCAGCGCCCGGTCCACGCCGTCCGGTATGACGATGCCGAACTCGGCCAGCAAGCCACGGACCATGTTCACCAGTTGGGTGCGCTGCCTGACCAGAAGGTCACGGGTGCAATGAAGCGACAGGGCAGCCTGCTGCTCGGCTGACTTGACCGCGCAGAACCCGGCCGGTCGACGGGTCTGGTCAGGCGTGACAACATCCAGGATTATCAGTTCGGCCTGGGGTCTCAGGCGAGGAGGCGACCTGAATGGATGGATGTAGAGGTAGTCCGGAAAGCAGTGAAGTCCATGATGGGATCCTCGATTGCGGTCGCGTTCGTGGCGCAAGGGCAAGAGAAGAAGTCCGATATCGCGAGCAGCGACCCGCTCGCCAGAGGAGCCCGGACCCTAAGGCTATGCTGACGTGGGGACTGGGCGAGCGGGATACCAGATGTGATCCAGCAACCGGAGACGGGAGCCGAGGGCCGCCAAGGTTGGCCGACGCGATCGCCGCTGATGCCGTTCCTGCCGCACGACAACCATGCCTGCCGTCGGGCGTTTTCCTTTTTCGAGATCCCGGCGCTGGGCTCACAGGGAGGCCGCCATGACGACCATGAAGGCAGTTCGCATCCATCGCTTCGGCGGACCCGAGGTCCTGAGCCTCGACGACGTCCCGTTGCCCCAGCCGCGGGATGACGAGGTGGTCGTTCGGGTCCTTGCCGCGAGCATCAATCCAATCGACTATGTCATCCGTGCCGGATCGCCGTTCGTGACGCAGGACCAATTGCCGGTGACGCTCGGTGTCGATCTGTCCGGGACAGTCGAACTGCTGGGCACCCGGGCGGATACGCTGCGCCAGGGCGACCCGATCTATGCGATGGTGCCGATGGGTCGTGGAACCTACGCCGAGTACGTCCTGGTCAAGGCGGTCGAGATGGCCGCCAAGCCTGGTACTCTCGACCACGAGCAGGCGGCAGCCGTGCCCCTCGCCGGGCTGACAGCGTGGCAGGGGCTGTTCGAGCATGGCGGCCTTCAGGAGGGGCAGCGCGTCCTGATCCATGGCGGCGCCGGCGGCGTGGGTCATCTCGCGATCCAGTTTGCCAAAGCGAAGGGTGCCGCCTTCGTGGCCACGACAGTCTCCGGTTCCGACCTCGACTTCGCGCGTGACCTCGGCGCGGACCAGGCAATCGACTACCGCGCCGAGCGGTTCGAGGAGATGGTTCGCGACATGGATCTCGTCTTTGATCTGGTTTCGGGGGAGACCCAGGACCGGTCATGGCCTGCCCTGAAGCAGGGCGGCGTCCTGGTCTCGACCTTGGGCCAGCCCTCGCAGGACAAAGCGGCGCAGTACGGCGTGCGGGGCGTCGGCTACATGGCCCAGCCGAACGGGGCTCACCTGTCCGAGATCGGATGCCTGATTGACGAGGGCAGGGTTCGTGTTGTGGTCGAGCGCGTCTTTCCGCTCATCGAAGCCGGTGTCGCGCAGGAGCATCTCCAGCACGGCCATGTCCGCGGCAAAGTTGTCCTGACACTTGCTCCTTGAGGGAATAGGGTCAGGCTTGTCAGAACCCTTGACGCGTGTGGGACAGGAGGGAAGCCGCTCCTCGTTGATCGCATTGGGATCGGTCAGGTAGTGGCCATGCTGTTGCCGATTATTTGAGAGATGCTCGTCAAGGGATTTCAGAAGGTTCGCCATGGACCTCCTCCATGAGAACAGACGTTCGCGGGACACCCTCGGGGTAATCTGGTGCTCGGGCAGAGAACATAGGCCGTGGAATGATGTTCCCCTAAGCGATAGGTGCAAGCGATCTGCCAGCTCAACAGATCAGCCCACTTCGCCGTCGACCGGTTCCACCACCCAAGTTCCCATAGGACAGAGCAAAGCGGCGATGGATTGCACCTCCTGGCGCCAGGCTTGCTGCCAGGAGATTCGCTTTTGATTGAGAAGGATCGGGAGCCTCGATCAGTCGATCTGAACGCCGGCTTCCTTCACGACAGGGGTCCACTTGGCGATCTCGGTCTTGACGTGCTCGCCCAAGGCCTCGGGCGTTGAGCCGACCACCGTGGCGCTGAAGGTCTTGAGCCGCTCCTGAACAGCAGGGTCCTTCACGGCCTTGAGCGCCTCGGCGTTGAGCCGGTCCACCACCGCTTTCGGGGTGTTGGGCGGGGCGAACAGGGCGTTCCAGGTGTAGGTCTCATAGCCGGTGAGCCCGCCCTCGGCGATGGTCGGCATGTCCGGGAAGGACGGAGCGCGTTCCTTGGTGGTTACGGCGATGCCGCGCAGGGTGCCGGCCCGGATGAATTCGGAGGCAGACGGCAGATTGTCGAACATGATCGGCACCTGGCCGGCCACCACATCGTTCAGCGCGGGGCCCGAGCCGCGATAGGCGATGTGCTGCATCGAGACCTTCGCCATGCTTTTGAACAACTCGCCCGAGAGGTGCAGGGGCGTTCCGACGCCTGAGGAGGCGTAGTTGTACTTGGACGGGTCCGCCTTCAGCAGCGCGATCAGCTCCGGCACGGTCTTGGCCGGCAGGCTGGGGTGAACCACCAGCACGTTGGGCACGAGGACGAGCAGAGAGACTGGCGTGAAGTCCGTGACCGCGTCGTAGGGCTTACGCTTGAGCATGAGCGGGTTGAGCGCGTGCGTGGCCACCGTGCCCATCAGGATCGTGTAGCCGTCCGGCTCGGCCCTGGCGACCCGGGCCGCACCCGTGCTGCCGCCAGCGCCCGCCACGTTCTCGATGATGACCTGCTGGCCCAGGCCCTCAGACATCTTCTGGGCGATGATGCGGGCGACCACATCGGTCGAGCCGCCAGCCGCGAAGGGCACCACCATGGTGATCGGGCGGGTGGGGAAGGTCTGAGCGATGGCTGGCGCGAGCCCGAATACAGTGCCCGCTAGAAGGGCGCCGGCGAGAAGGGCTTGGCGTCGGGTTGTCTTGTTCACAATCAGGTCTCCCATGGTGAGGTCGGCGGCAAGGATGCGCCCATGGCAGTCTCACATAACCAACACGTGAGCCATGTCTATGGGCTCACAAACCTGTGCGGCATAGAACAATGCCATGAAGTGGGTAAGAGAGGCCAAGTTGCACAAGCAAGGAGGTAAACGTGTTCAACAGACTGCTCGGCGATGAACCCACCAACGGCCCTGCCACCCGCCTGGGCCGCATCATCGGCAACGTCCTTGGGGTCGCCCTTTATCCGGTCCTGGCCTGGGTTGCGATGCAAGGTCTCTTCTAAGACCCTTTCCCTTTCTATGGTCTGTTAGTGCCTGAGCCAGTCCATGACTGGGAGGCCCAGGGAACGAGCGGTGTCCGTCTCGTCACTGGGGGCCCTGCGTGCTTCTCCTGCCTTGCGGCGGCTTGGGACTCAGATCCGGATCTCGGGTTGTGACGGTCAGAAGGCCCTGACGAGGCGGCTTGCCGGCAAGCCGCCTCCGGCGCTTAGATCTCAACCTGCTCCGCAATCAGAAGGGCATCGTCGACGTCAATACCGAGATATCGGACTGTGCTCTCGATCTTGGTGTGGCCAAGTAGGAGTTGGACGGCTCGAAGGTTGCCGGTTCTTCGGTAGATCATCGATGCCTTGGTACGCCGCAAGGAGTGCGTTCCATAGGCCAAGGGATTGAGCCCGATCGCGCGAAGCCAGGATCCCAGCAGGCGGGCATACTGGCGGGTCGTCATCGACCGTCGCCGATCAATTCGGCTGGGGAAGAGCGGCTCGCCCTTGTGCAAGTCCTTCTTCTCCAGCCAGCGTCCCACAGCCTCGCGGGTTTGCTCAGTAATCTCGAACTGAACAGGCCGGCCGGTCTTCCGCTGCATGATAGTAGCGCGGGATCGCACTCGCCCATTGAGGGCCACATCGTCCACCCGGAGCGCGACCAGGTCACAGGCTCGTAGCTTGCTGTCGAGGGCCAGGTTGAACAGAGCGAGATCTCGAACGCGGTGTGCAACCTGGAGCCTGATCCGGATGGACCAGATCTCCTTAGCCTTGAGAGGCGGTTTTGGTCCAATCAGTCTGCCTCGGTTCCAAGGTATCATGGTTCGGCAAACATGGTCGTTGATGTGTTGCATTGCAGTGCTCCTTGATTGAAGCCCCCGCAATGAAACTTGACCGAGCTGCTGGCAGGGAGAATCAGGTTTGCCCTGAGTCCTCAAGTTTCCGGCTGCTTACCAGGGCAATCCGGACGTCGGTTTGCCTTCATCGATTTCATATGTTGACCCGTTCCAGACCTTCTGAGCCCGAGCTTGTGATCAAGGAGGCTCAAGCGTCTTGTGGGAAGGGGCAAGATGCCAGTTCATCTAGTCAGACTTGCGCCTGACCTGCCCGACGCGGTTCAGCACCTCACGAGGGATGCCATAGTCCCGCACTACAGCTTCCCAGTTCCGGAGGCCACATAGCTCCCGCTGGATCATGAAGGCCCAGACCAGGTCGGCTGCCCGGTCCAACAAGACATGGCGACGATGCCCCCTATCAGGTTCGTGCGCTTCGGCATCGAAGGCTCGCAATGCCGCAAGAGCCTGCTCGACTTGGCCACTCAAGGCTCCGAGCGTATGCGCTTTCTGCTCCCGCAGCTCGTGATCAAGCACGCTCCAGCCTGTCTCCGGCTGAAGGCCTATCGACAAGCTCTGGGATGCGAACTGCCATCTTAAGTCTCCGAAACGTGGCGATGGAGGTGAGATGGTGCCGCAGCCCTCATGGGTGAASGCGACACMCTGGCGCAAGCCAGCACAGGCGACGCTCCGCGGCACCTGTCACGTGGCGATGTGGACGAGGAGGCCTTGCTGCCTGCCACGGAGCTGGATCTCGCGAGATGCCTGGAACCTCGTGAGCCACTCCGAGCCACCCGCTGCCTGGATGCAATCCTCCGAGGCGATGATCGAGCCGCCTACCGCCCGGGTGATCTCCTCAAGCCTGCTCGCCACGTTCACGACATCGCCCACGACGGTGAACTCGAYGCGCTCCCTGCCGCCCAGATTGCCCACTGTCACCGGACCGCAGTGGATCCCAATTGACASGCGYAGCGGATYGGCGCCGCGAGYGGAYCTYTTCCGGTTCCAGCGCTCGATCTCCTGCTGAAGTTCGAAGGCRCASKCGAGCGCGCGGGCCGGCGCGTCCGGTTGCAGGCCGATGGAGCCGAAGGTCGCCATGAAGCCATCGCCGAGGTACTTGTCGAGGGTGCCGCCATGCTTAAACACGACGGCGCAGCTCCGCTCCTGGAAACTGCGCAGCAGGGCGAACGTGCGCTCGGGCGAGAGGGTCTCGGTAAGCTTGGTGAAGCCGACAATATCTGCGAACAGGACGGCTACCGTTCGTGTCGCCGGCTCTCCAAACGCAGTCCCGCCGCGACTGGAGAGGGCCTCGGCCACGTCCGGAGAGACATAGCGCGCGAGGTCCGCGCGCACGACCTCGGCCTCGACCTGATTCAACAAGGTCCGCCGGCTGCGCCAGACAGCGAGTGTGATGAGCAGGGTGAACAG
>NZ_JBFUMH010000185.1:0-9072 GCF_054049475.1 Microvirga sp. P5_D2
CTCCAACTCAATCGAGAGCTGCGCCTGTGACAGCTCCTGAAACCCAGCGCTCACGGCCGTCCTCCTGCAGCCGTGTCGTCGGCGGCGATGCGATACCTCGGGGTGATGGTCTGGGTGACGTAGGCGTCGGAAAGGTCGCGGTAGAAGCCGACCTCGCGGAGTCGTCCGGTGAACGCGCGAACGTTGTCGCGGAGCGCGCGGCGGTCCTCGATGCTTGTCGTCGAAAAGCCGTCGCCCCGTGGCAACTGGTCGATATGGATGCCGTAGCGTTCACGCAGGAACACGAGCAGCTCGTCGACGCGCAGTTCGCCCGTGTGGAATCCTTCGGCGCCGCCCGGCTTCAAGACGGCGATCTGGAGCAGAACCTCGAGAAGGCGGCTATCGAGCACAAAGCGGCGCGGCGCGTTTTTCGTCCGCCCCTGCGCCAGGGCAGCGCCCGAGCGGTTCTTGAGCAGCAGCGAGTCGAGGCACTCGACGATGTACTGCCGGTGGAAGCGACCGCGCAGCGCGACAATCATCTCGATGTATGCGTCGAACTCGGATAGCCCCATCTCTGTGACCGCCTTCAGCTCGGGATCGAGCTCCGCGTCCTTCGCGCCCGAAGTCTCCTCGACCAGGCTCGAGATGCGCTGGCCGAAGAACTTCTCGCGCTCGGCCTTCAGCGGTGCGTCGAGGAGCTGGAGCACCTCGCCCACCGAGAAGTCGCCGCTCGTTGGCTTCGAGAGCTTGCCGCGCCGCACGAGGTCGGTCGCGAACTCGTCGAGCTTCTTTGTCGCGAAGTAAGCGCGCACAAAGGACGGGATGCGTCGATAGTGCGTATCCGCGCTGCGCTCCGCGAGCGCCGCCATCGGCGTACCAGGCTGGCCCGCAACGTCGACGAGGATGGCAACGCGATAGGGGCAATCGCCGAACGGATTGTCTGGGCTCTTCGCGTTCATCGGGCACGCGCCCATCAAGCACGTCGGGTCGGAGCCTTTCTTGCGCACGAGCGCCGGCAGGAGCTTTAGAAGCCGCAGGTGATAGAGCCCGAGGTGGAAGGCGATAAGGACTTTCAGGTAGTCCACCATCACCGAGCGCGGGATGAAGCGCTGATAGAACAGTAGGCGCTGGATGTCCTCGGCCAGGAGGTCTGCCGCGCCCACGCAAAGTGGGGCGAACGTCTCGCGGCCCGACGTCGTGTCTGGCGCGTCCTCAACCTGGTCAAGCAGCCGCAGCAGCGCCTGAGTCTCGACGTCGAGCGYCACCCCGGAATCGGCCCTACCGGTGACCTTGTCGTGGYCCTGGAAGAAGAAATAGTTGAGGTGCTCGATAGCCTTCTGGCCAGCACCGTTCCGCGCACCGTAGAGCATCTCGTAGAGGTGCTGCGCGGCGCCGTAGTCGCGCGAGTGCTTCGGGTTGCGGAACCGGTAGGTGAAGCCGTGCAGCGGGCGCGGCGCGGCCACCGCCTGGTTCGCCTTGCCACGGTTCACGACGTCGAGCAGGTGCGTCTCGACCCAACGTTCCAGCACCTCGCGGTGGTCTTTGAAGCCCGTGAACCACTCCGGGTGATCGAGGAACTCCTCGACGAAGCTCTCGACCGACAGCTCAACCTTGCGTCGCAAGCGGCTCGGGAACCCATTGTGCGCGAGTCGCGCGAAGAACGCGGTCAGCACGCGGTCCATTTCGAGGTGCTTGAAGTCGAGGTAGCTGATCTTCGGCAGCCGGAACTCTCTATCGCGCTTGGACAAGGACATCAGACCGCTCCCTCCCGAGCGCGCATCATCTCGAGGCGGCCGTCGGCCTGACGAGCGACGCGGTAGAACTCGTGGCCCGACGTGCTGAGCAGCACCTCCTGGTAGGGTGCGGAGCCCAGCTGGTTCTTGAAGACGGCGAGGCTCAGGTAGTAGCCCCGCTCCTCCTCGATACTGGGCCGGTACCCCTCATTCAGGCGCTGCAGTATCTCGTACACATCAAGCGACACCAGCAGCTCGGCGTCGAGGTTCTTGTCCTGGTAACGAAGCACGAGGCCTGTGGGCATGTGCTCGACGAAGCGAGAGCGCGAGGCCTGGTCGGCCAGCGAGAGCGAGAAGCGCTCACGTGGGTACAACCGGTACGAGCGCACGCTGCCGCCTTCGACACGGCGAACTTCAAGCGCGAGGTTGTTGCCGATGCGCTCGGGTCGCGTGAGCCCCTCGCCCCGATTGATGGCGAGCAGCAGCGGCTCGAGAAGGTCGTCGGGCGTGCGGTCGCCGTGTACGACGGCCAGCAAATCGTCGGCCATCTTGTAGGGCAGCATTCCGCGCCAGCCCGTGTCGCGGCGCTCGAAGAACGCGCGCCTCCGCGCCATCGCGATGAAGCGCCGGTGGGCCTCCGCGCGGTGCGCGCTGACTTTGCCGGAGACGTCGCGAGGCAGCTCATCGTAAAGGCTACGGAGGATCTCACGGTCGTAGTGCCCGCGCTGCTCGAAGCGGAACAGCGTGCGGTCCTCGGCGGGCGAAACAAAGTCGAGCGCGCGGTCCAGGCGCGGGTCATCGACATCGGCGACGTCGACCTCGGAGAGCAGCGTCAGTAGGCGGTCCGCATTCGGCGCGTCGCCGCCCCGCCAACTGTTGAAGTAGAAGCCCTGGATGATCTCGTTGCGCCAGCCGGTCCGGTAAAGCTCGTGGATCTCGTCGCAGTCGCGCGTGCCGACGAGCGTGTACGCAAGCGCGGAGCGCAGGTCGCGCAGCGTGATGTGCAGCCGCCCGCGCAGGTGCGTAATGGAGTAGAGGCTCTTGAGACGCTCGACGACGTGCTTGCCCGCCGTCTCGTCCTGGATGGTCTGCGCGTTGTGGAACGCGTAGCACTTCTCCTTCAGGTCGCAGCCGTGGCACGGCTCCCAAAACTTCTCATGCGTCATGCGGTTCACGAGTCGCTCGAGGATCGAGTTGTCGAAGCCTTGGGGGTCGACGACGACGCTGCGGAGGTTCAGGTTCACGACCGCGACGCCCTCGGCAGGCTCGCCCGTGCGGAGGCCTTCCTTCACGAGCGCGGTGAGCGCTTCGAAGTCGGAGCGGTTCGTCTCCAGGAAGTCGACAAGGCGGCCCTCGTTGATGGCGATGAGCCGCGTCTCCTTCGACGAGGCCCAGCTCGAAGAATCCTTGCCCTTGAAGGGGGCGAAGAAGGCGCGAAGCACGTCGTCGTTCTTCTGGTCGCCCTCGTCCTGGCTGCCGTCGTAGTTCGAGAGGAACGTGCGCCCCCGTAACTCGAAACGCGCGCCGTTCAGCGACGGCGTGAGGATGGCCTGCTCGTCTTTCGCGGCGCGCTCGAGCTTCTGAAGGAACGCGGTCTTGCCGTCGCCCGCGTTGCCCGAAATAACAACGAGCGAAAACTCGCCCGAAAGCACGGTCGGAAGGAGGTCTCGGTCGAGCGCCGTCTCGACGTAGGTCTGCTCGCTGATGACGTCGAGCCCACGCGTGCCAGCGTTACTCCGCTTGCTCTGGCTATAGACCGTAAGCAGGTGGCGCACGTAGGGGTTCGTGTTCGGCGGGATCGGAGTTCCCGCGCCTTCGCCGTTCCCGGGCCCTTTGCCATTGCCGCCGTCGCCTGGGGTGCCCCAAGCGGGTGGCACCGGCGTCGTGGGCCGTGGGGCCCGCCGTGCAGCGGGCACGCTGGCGAGGGTGCCTTGCAGCTCGGCGGCGGATGCAAAGCGATCGGCGCGCTTGGGCGCGATGGCCTTCAACATCAGGTCCGCCAGCTCGGGCGCGATGTTCGTCAGATTCGAGTGCTCGCGCGGGTCGCCGGCAGACTTCCCCAGCGGAGGGATCTGTGCGTCGARCCAGGGGTAGTGCCCGGTCACCGCCTCGTACAGCGTGATGCCCAGCGCGTAGAGGTCGCGGTCCGCGAGATCGCTAGTCGTCGGCACCGCCTCGAGGTTGAGGTCCGGTGGGAGGTAGCGACGCGAGCCACCGCCTCGGTCGCCGCTCGCGCCAAAGACCGCCACGTTGAAATCGATGATCTTCGCGCCGCGGTCGGTCCATAGGAGGTTGCGAGGTTTGATGTCGCAGTGGAAGGCGCCCGCCTCGTGGAGGTGGACGAGGCCGGACACCACCTGGCGGGCGAGCTCGAGCGCGTCTTCGGGCGCGAATAGGTTGCCGTCGATCATCTCGCCAACATCGAGCCCGTCGATGTACTCGAAGACGATGAAGGGTGGGCCGTTGCCGGGAATGAAGTCGGCGTCGATCACCTTTACGACGTTCGGGTGATCGGGGATGCGAAGGAGTGTCTTGTACTCCTTCTTGAGCCGGTCAATCGTCGACACGCGGTCACGCAGCACGAGCTTCATCGCACGCGAGACGTCGCCGAGCGTGTCGATGACCTTGTAGGCGACGCCGAAGGAGCCCGGCTTGCCGAGCCGCTTCTCGACGACGTACTTCGGCGTAAGCTGCGTCTGTGGCAGCAGGTTCGAATAGTCGAGCTGAGGCTGCGCGGGCTCGACAGGGGACGACGACGGCTGCACGCTCCCCGGTTCGGACGCGGAGGCGCCGCTCGGATCGAGCAGCACCTTGAGCTCGGTGAGCGCCCACGCTGCCGTGGGACGCTGGTCGGGATCGAAGGCGCAGAGCTTCTGGAGCCAGGCGTCGAAGCCCTTGGGCAGCTCGGGACGGGTCGCGCTCGGCTTCACCGCGAAGATGGCCTTCTGTTCGAAGAGTTCGGTCGGCGTCCTGAAGGGCCGCTCGCCCGTGAACAGCTCGTAGAGCACGAGCCCCACGCTGAAAATGTCGGAGGCGGGCGTCGCGGCGCCAGGCTCGCCGTGGATCTCGGGCGCCAAGTACTTGGGTTCGAGGTCGTCGACGATCTCCTGCGCGATGGTGCGGCTGTGGTCCGTGCCCGGGCGCGCGAAGTCGAAGCCGGTGAGGCGAACGCGCCCGTCGGTGCCAACGACGATGTTGGTTGGTGAGATGTTCCGGTGAACGACCTCGTGCGCCGCGAGATGCACTAGCGCGCTGAGGAGGTCTGCCGCGACGGTGTTCTTCTGATCGAGCGTCAGAGCCAGCGTGGGCTTCGCGATGTGAATGCGGAGAGCCTGCCCCGGGACGTCCTCCGTAACAAGGAAATACTTGTCCTCGCCCTCACTTGGGAAGAAGTCGCGCACGCCGACGATACCCGGATGTCCTGGCGTCGAGCTAAGCGTGCGGAACGCCGTCGAGATGAGGAGTCGCTGCTTTTCGCGCTCCCCCTGGGTCTTGTAGGGGTCAGCCTGGTACGCGCGGATAAGCGCGGTGGATTTCTGTCCGGCGTAGGCGTTGAACGCACGGTACTCAGTGTAGCTGTCTGTACCGCCAAGCTTCTCGAGGACCTGCCAGCTTCCGAAGCGCAGCGGGCCCGAGCGCGGCTTCGCCACGCCCTGGATCGCCTTCATGATGATGTTGTGATGCGCGCCGATGTTCTTTGACTTGCCCGCGGGGATGCGCGTGCTGTTCTGGAAGAACGCTGCGGCCTTCTTCAACGTCGTGACGTTCGGCGCGTCACGGCCGCCTTGGTCGACGAGCGTGGCGTCAGGGGCGGTGAGCACGACGGCGGCGTCGACGTAGATGTCTTCCAGGTCGCGGCGGCCCGGCTGGCTGCCGGTGATGATGCCCTTCACCGCCTTCGCATGCCCGCGCAGCTTGGCGAGTGGCGAGCTGAAGGGCTGACGCCCCTCCGGGTACCACTTGGGGCCGTAGACATCGATGAGGCCGCGCGTGCCCTTCACGTCGACGAGGTAGACTGCGTGAGGAGCGATGACCGCGATGTCGACCTCGAAGGCCTCGCCGTTGCGGACGATCTCGAAGTTGTGCGCGACGAGGTAGCTCGCCGGCAGGTGATCCCGCAGGTACGCGATGGCCTGGCGTTCGGCCTCGTTCACCGGCTCGCCGATGGGGATCACCGTGGCCATCAGTTCGCCCCCTTCTCGATGGCGTCTTCGACGAGGGCGATGGCCTGGTCTTCTAGAGCGACGGCCTCGTGGCGTGCGTCGTAAGCGTCAACGACCATGCGATGCACCTCGTCGCGAACGCTCTTGGAGGGATACGGGACCGGGAGCTGCGCACGCATTACGTGGTGGTGGTCTTGCAGCTTTGTGCCTGTTGAGATGGATCGGAACATGCGGAACGCAGTCTCGGAGCGCATGAACGCGTAGAGACACCCGGCGGGCATCTCCTGTTCGTTGGCGACCACACGAAGCAGGTGCTCCGAATACGCGAGCTGCGCTGCCGGGCCCCAAATGAATTCGGCGCGGCAATAAAGTTCAGATTCGCCAAGGGTTCCTTGCGCCGCGACGAGAATCGTTCCCGGCGCGACGATCACGTCCCTGCCCGCTGACGACTTCGCGATCCAGCGACCTTCGGGCTTGACCCAGAACAACTCACGCTGCCCGACGAGCTGGAACGAGTACTCCGGTGCTGCGTCGATACGCTTGAAGCGCGCGCCTCGCTGCAGCGTGCCAGGCACAACAAGGTCTCCAAGGTCCTTGTGCGGTGCGGCCTTCACCGCTTCCACGAGCTTTTGGAAGCGGGGCGTGAAATTGAGCGCACGAAGCGAGTCGACCGACGGGGCGGCGACCCTGAATCCAAGGTCGCGGCCCATCAGGTGCCAATCCGCAGCGGTGATGTCTTCGAGTCCTACGGACTCGAAGAGCCGCTTCGTAGCGCTGTTCACGTCGGCCTGGTACTTGGCCAGCAGGTTCGCCGACTTGATAACCAGCTCGTCGGCGCGGCTCTCAACCGACTTGCCCAGGCGAGGGACTGGCAGATCCGCGATGTGGTGGGGCTCAATGTGCTGGATGATCGCGCCGTAGGTGCCAGACACGATGAGTGGCACGCCGAATTTTGAGCGGAGGTAGGCGTGGAGGTAACCCGGGGGAACTCTATCGGCGTCGGGGACGACTCGAAGCACGTCCTCGGTACAAGCCAGGCCATGCATGTCGGGGCGAACGAACGCCATGCGACCTACCGTTCCGGCCCGGGTGATGAGGGTGCTTCCCGCACTGATTAGAAGCTTCGGATTGGCCCGGACTGCGGACCGTCCGATAAGCTGTAAGCTGGAAAGGTCCGACTGCAGAATGTCGGTGCTCGAGAGAAATCGTACGCCGTGCGTGTCGTCGACTACCCAGAGCCGCTTGATACGCCCAGGGTTGATGATCCCGTCCCTGCCTCCGAGGCACAACTCGTTCAGCGGCTCCTTTGCTTGAGGCAATCGCTCGAGGATCACCTTCGCTTCTAGCGCACCAGACATATACGGGCCACAGTCAAGTCGCCGTCCGTCGATATCCATCCACGTGCTCGGAACAGACCTCACCTTCATGCGCCAGGCTCCGCGTTCTTCTTCCTGAACTCGTGGTACGCCTTCGCGATCTCGGGCAGGTCGTCATCGACCTTCTTCTTCTTGCGGCGCAGGGTGCGGGTCACAAAGTGGCCGTTGGTGCGTACGCGCTCGACCTCTTCGACGTCCTCGAGGATCTCCTCGCCATCGGGGCTGCGCTTGTAGAGCGTGTTCCCGCGCCGATCGAACCCCACCTTCTCAGCGACGGCCATGAAGACCGGGTAGTCCGTCTTGCCGCCAAGATCGCCAGCCTGGATCTCACGCTGCGTCTTCTTCTTCAAGAAGAGCAGGCTCGTGAGAATGTTGACGTTGGCCTCGACAATGAAGACTTCCACAGGCAGGTCGATGCTTGCTAGCACCCATGTGTGCCGGAGAATCCACCAGCGGATGTACTCGTCGCCCGGGTTGCCGAGAATGCCGTCGGGCAAGACGATGCCCATGCGGCCGCCGGGCTTGAGCCAGTCGACGCAACGCTCGATGAACAAGACCTCTGGCGCCACGCTCCCCTGAAGGCGCCCCGTATTCCTGAAGCCGCCATCTTTCGTGCGCTCCCAGATGTGCGCGAGCTCGAAGTGCTTGAGGATGTTCGGATCGGTGATAGGAATGTCGGCCCCGAAGGGCGGATTCGTCATCACAAGATCCATAGTTCCGAGCTCGGCGAGCTCTTTCGCCTCGCCAACGCCGGGCAGATGGCCAGCTGGGAACTCGAGCGAGTTGATGTTGAAGAGGCGGGCTTCGGCGTTGCTTGCCATCACCGCGTTCATCTGGGCGGCGCGGACAAGGAACGGGTCGAAGTCGGCCCCGAACAGGTTTTTCTTCACGAACTCGCTTAGCCGCTCCTGGATGGAGATGAATTCCTGCGTCGACTCCGCTCCAGGCTCGATGCCTTTCTCCTCTTGGAACTTGTGGGCGAGGTGCGCGAGCGTGGCGGTGAGGAATCCACCGGTGCCACACGCCGGGTCGATCACACGATCGCTCGGCTTCGGATTGAGCATCGAGACGACGAGCTTGATGGCCCCGCGCGGCGTGAAGTACTGGCCGCGATCACCACGCAAGTTGGTCCCGACGATCTCCTGGTAGGCGGCGCCCTTCGCATCGACGTCTGTGCGCCCGAAGTCGTACTTCGCGAGCTCTGATACCATGAACGCGAGCGCGCGATCGGAAAGCGTGATCTCCTCGTTGCCGCGGAAGACGGTCGAGTACTTCGTCTTCACCTCGTTGAAGAGCGGCTTGATGCGATCGCGAATGGCCTTCTGTCCCGCCGGATCGAACTGCTCATCGATGAGCTGACCATTCTTCTCGAAGCGTCCCGCCCAGAAGCGGCGCTTCTCGTTCGGCTGCCGTTCGTCGTGCATCTTGGCGAAGATCAGGTAGAGGAACTGCCAGAACGCCGCGTCCTTCGGCATGCCCTCGTTGCCGTGGATGAAGTTGTGGCAGCGACGGAAGGCGGTGCGTAGCATCTCCGGATCGGCGCGACGGAGTTTCGCGTGCGAGGCGACCTCGCGAGTTCCGATCGACTCGTCGGCGAGCGGCCAGTCGCCGATCGCGACGAACTTCACGTCAAATTTTGTGCGCTTGACCTGGAAGAAGAAGAACTCGAGACCGTTAGTCCATAGGCCGTACTTGCAGTTCTCGCATGCCGCCATCGCGTCCTTGAGCAGCTCGAGGTCCTTCGCGGCTTGCTCGTGGTCACGCATCTTGTAGGCGCCCCTGTCTCCAAGCTTCAGCTCCTTCTGGCAGACGACCAGGCGG
>NZ_JBFUMH010000186.1:0-8881 GCF_054049475.1 Microvirga sp. P5_D2
TACCTAAGGAATGCAATCCTTGCATTCCTCCAACGGGCTCGCGCTGCAGCACCGGTTTCTCCCTTGTGATTATCACAATTTGTATCACCCGTCGTAGGTATAGATTGGGTGTTGATCGGTTCCGCATATTTATGCTGGGATGAGAGCCTTAATAGAAAATTAGCCAACGAAGCATGCTCGAGTCTTAAAAGCACTTCTTCCAAAACACGCGGCGAGGAAACAAATGCACATTGAGAAGCGGATTTTGGTGACAGGTGGAACTGGTTTTTTGGGGTCGCATATATGTGAAACCTTGCTGAAGCTCGGCTGCCATGTCATATGCTTGGACAATTTTTACACGGGAACCAGGCATAACGTCGACCATCTGATCGGTCATAGACGCTTCGAATTGTTGCGGCACGACATAACACAGCCATTGTTTATCGAAGTCGATGAAATCTATAATATGGCCTGTCCAGCCTCGCCGATTCATTACCAACGCGATCCCGTTCAAACAACAAAGACGAGCGTGCTTGGCGCAATCAATATGCTTGGCCTCTCAAAACGGCTGAAGTGCAAAGTCCTGCAAGCATCAACCAGTGAGATTTATGGTGATCCCGAGGTGCATCCGCAACCTGAACACTACTGGGGCCACGTTAATCCAATCGGTCCGCGAGCCTGCTACGACGAAGGCAAACGCTGTGCTGAGACGCTCTTCTTCGACTATCACCGCCAGCACGGGCTCCCGATCAAAGTTGCTCGCATCTTCAACACCTACGGGCCAAGAACGCATCTGAATGATGGCCGTGTTGTCTCAAGTTTCATTGTCCAAGCGCTGATGAACCAAGACATCACCGTGTTCGGTGAAGGGAGCCAAACACGCTCGTTCTGTTACGTCGATGACCTTGTTGCCGGCCTAATCGGGTTGATGGCAAGCTCCCGCGATGTGGTCGGACCAATCAATCTCGGGAACCCGAGTGAATTCACGATTTTGGAGCTTGCCCGGAAGGTGATTGATCTAACCGGATCGAAATCGAAGATTGTACATCGCCCTCTGCCTCAGGATGATCCTAGGCAGCGCCGTCCTGACATCAGCAAAGCCCATGAAGTGCTTGGGTGGGCGCCGGTTGTCGATCTTAATGAGGGATTGCAGCGCACAATTCCGTACTTCGAAAAGCTGCTGAGAGAGCCGGTCGTTCGCCGTACCGCAGAGCGATTCCAAGCGAATGAACTGGCCTATGCCAGTTAGGCCAGAACCCACACAGATCGCCGATCGACTACGCTCAACAAGATGCCGCCAGACAGGACCCCAAGTATCGATGGCATATCTTTCCGGCAGCGCATGCGTCATGGCCATGACGCATGCGCTGCCCCGACGGCGGGTGCCGGCAATCAGGCCGCTGCGGCGAAGGCCAAGTGGCATACCAGCCAAAGGACCAGTGCAGCCAGAATCCAGCTGATGGTCGCCAAGAATAGGAGAACCCACCCCTCACGCCGGACGCGGGAGCGCCACCGGCAAATTCCGGCACGTTCAGGCATGCCGAACTGGCTCATCAATACACGCCTTGCGAGGTTTGGTGTCTTTCCCGTCATGGTAACTGTATCGCACAATGATTTCAATTTGAGAAGTCTCGAGACAAGCGCGCGGAACGGCTTAGGTTACGAATCCTTTGCAGGGGAGTGGCGCTAGTGCACAAGCTGACTTGGCTTCCTGTGAAGAGACAAGAACTTATGTCCTCATCACCAAAGCTCATGCATAGTTCGCTTGATCGGCATGACCTATCCGGCAAGAAAATAATCCAACTTGGTTCGACATCAGGTATAACGCCAAAGCCTTATCTCTTCAGTCCTGCTAAGCGCATTTTCGATTTTACTCTATCGTTGATTTTGTTACTCTTTTTTCTGCCTCTTCTTCTGAATGTAGCATTGGTGATCAAGCTGACGAGCCGGGGTCCCGTCCTTTTTACTCAATGGCGCTACAGTGCAGGACTTCGGCCGTTCAAAATCGTTAAGTTCCGTTCGATGTACGTGGCCGACACAGATGGACCAGTACGGCAAGCAACTCAACACGACCGGCGAGTAACACCGGTCGGCCGGTTCATCAGAAAAACAAGTATTGATGAATTGCCTCAGCTTCTAAACGTTTTGCGTGGCGACATGTCCCTAGTGGGCCCACGTCCTCACCCAATTTCTCTCGACGATCACTTCATTCCCCATGTTGCTAATTATCTCTGCCGCTACATGGTCCGGCCAGGCATTACAGGGCATGCTCAAGTCAACGGAGCGCGTGGCGAGACGCCCACAATCGCATCAATGGCAAAGCGCGTCGAACACGACCTGGAATATATCCGCACCGGAAGTTTTCTGACGGATCTGCGAATACTATGTCAGACGGTCCGTGAAGTATTTTTCTCAGTATCGGCCTACTAAACCGAAAAAGGCGCGAGGATTGATATGGCTACCTCATCACTTACGACCGTAAATGCAAAGTCGGAGGGTGCCTTGGCACTTGGATCTAACAATACTTATAGTGCCTCCGTTTCTGCTACGCAGGGATTGCGTGCTGGAGGCTTCATTTTTTGCGCTGGGCAGCTTCCGGTCGATCCAGGCAGCGGAACGATCCCGGACGGCATCCGAGCCCAGACGGTTCAATCTCTTGAAAATCTTGCTGCTGTGCTCGCAGCCAGCGGGGCAAGCCTTTCGTCAGTGGTGAAGACAACTATATTTCTCGATGATCTAAACGACCTCGCGGTTGTCAACCATGTGTACAACTCCTTCTTCCCCACCAATCCTCCCGCACGAACAACAGTTGAGGTCGCTCGTCTCCGAAAGGACGCACTCGTTGAGATTGATGCGATTGCGCTTGTCGGCGAAGGCGACGGGGAGGGCGGCAATGATTGTTCGGCCAAGCGATAACCGTGGTCGCCTAACGTCTCACGGCCTAGAGGCCAGCCTCGCTCAATGTGCAATGCGGCGTGAGACCGGGCTTGATATGTCACCGGGCCTGGTAGTGCCGCACGGCTTCTACCTGAAGACGGGCGTGGCTACAGAAGATCTTCGTCAGCCGCCTCGAGAGAGCCCCAACGATACAGTCCCACTCGGGCACGTCGTAAGTTTTGGATTGGTTCAATGCTGAGTATAGGTTCCGTCAAACTCGGAAACCGCCAGGACGAGAGAGATGCGGCGGTTGACTTGCGCATCGCTTTTCTCGTTTTGCGCCGGCGGCGACGGATCATCTCAATCACTCTTTTAGCATGCCTCGCATTAGGAGCCGTGATATATCTCATCACGCCGCCTCTTTACACAGCTTCATCACGCCTTCTGCTGGATCGGCAACCAAGCAATTTCTTCCAACAGGGCAGTGTCCCGGGGCAAGCAGCACCCGATCCAGTCGAGATCCAAAACCAAATCGAGGTGATTAAGTCGGACAAAATTGCCCTTGCAGTGATTGATAAGTTGCAGCTGAGATCACAGCTGATCAGAGGAAGGACACTCCTGGAAGCGATAAATCTTTCGCCATTCAGAGGGTCGATGAACCCAACCGAGGCTGGAAAGGCGCACGACGAAATCCGGAAGACGCGTCGAGATCTTAGAGAGAGGCTCTCAACAGCGCGGGTTCCAAACAGCAATGTCGTCGAAATTTCCTTCACATCGACTGACGCGGGACTGTCCGCAGCAGTTACAAATGAAATTGTCGATGCATTCATCCGGAGCCAATTGGCTTTACGTCAGGAAGCTGCTCCTCGCGCGCAGGAGATGCTTCGCGAGCGCGTCGTCCTCACGACGGCTCTGCCCCCTTCTAGGCCAGACGAACCACGGGGCACGTTGATTCTCGGCGGTGCGATTCTGGCCGGGATTATCATCAGCGGCATCGGCGCATTCCTCCGTGAGTACGCGGACCGGACCGTGCGGACGCCCGAACAAATAGAGGCAGCGACCGACGTCAACTGCATCGGCTTGCTGCCCGATCTTCGTCCGAGAAATTGCACATCGGACGTGCCATTCGCAAGTGATACGCTTGACAAGCAGGTTTCCCGACATAAGGCCCTACCACGGATGCCAGTCGGGTATGGGCAACGGGCAGGAACCGCCAGAGGGAATCCAAATTCGGCGTTCATAAAAGCGCTGCAAAACATCAAAACCACGACCGAGCTCCGTTTCGGGAGAGATCGTGTATGTATCGTCGGGATCACGTCGACCTTGTCTGGCGAGGGCAAGAGCACTACGGCTGCAAACTTCGCATCGTTGCTGGCACGAACTGGCGAGCCAACTCTTCTCGTGGATTGCGACTTCCAAAAGGCCCAACTCACGAAATGGTTTGCGCCTGACGCGAAGAAGGGCGTCGAGGACATTGTTGGGCGAAGCACTTCATGGCGCGATCTGATCCGGCGCGACTGCAACTCATTGCTACATTTTGCGCCTGCCAACTTGGAAGCATCGCCTTGGGACACGAGTTCCGTCCTCACCTCGACAGAGATGATGGAATTCCTGCGCGAAGCACGTGAGTTCTATCGCTTTATAGTGCTCGATCTACCCCCGCTCGCCCCGTCCATTGACGTGCGAGCGGCGGCTCACTTGGCCGACGCCTTCCTCTTGGTCGTGGAATGGGGGAAGACATCACCATCGCTGGTCCGGAGAGCCCTTAGTCTCGCTGATCCTGTGCGTGGTAAGCTGTTAGGAACGGTTCTGAACAAGGTCGATCTCGCACGATTAAGGGACTGGGATTCGGATGCCATTCTCGTTGGCGGCGGAGGCACGGCGAAGACATGATAAACGGAACCTTTTTGTGCGTCGTCAAGCCCACTTCGGCCCGATGCCGCGTAACATCTCGAACGCATGCTCGTGGCAAAGAGAACAAGTGGACGAGCAGGGGCTTCAGTCGAGCTCATTCGTCGAATTACGAGAGTCCAATGCAACCAGGCCTTGTCGCGCAACACGCGAAGAGACGACCAACCAAAACTGTTGGTGAAACGTCTCCAGCTGGCGAGCGAGGAGTAAATGCTTGCGGGGTCGCCTCATGAGTCTCGAAATGCTTTTCTCCAAGCGTATGACGATGGCATTTCGTTGCTTTGTGGCGCTTGCAGCAATGCTTGCCTTCCCGACATATGCCAACGCACTTGCTCGCGTCGGAGTGACCGAAGGAGACAAGCTACGCATTACAGTCTTTGGACAAAGTGATTTGTCCGGAGAAGTCATCGTAAGCGCTGAAAGAAGTATCACCTTACCGCTACTCGGCCCGATCAATGTCGACCAGAGGTCTACCCGAGAGGTTGAAGCGAGCTTGGTGGGCGGCTTCTCTGAGGCGTTAGGACGGCCGGTATCCGTGCGCGTCGAACTCCTGGAGCGACAACCGATCTACGTCGTCGGTGCGGTCAATACACCCGGTCAATATATGTATCGACCGGGTATTGCAGTCTTGCACGCGGTTGCCATGGCGGGCGGGTTGGAATCGCCTCTGAAGAACGGTCCGTACCTGTTTATCGAGGCCGCACGAGAGCAAACACGTGTCTCGACTCAGCTCGAAAGCTTGAAGCTGAGCTTGGCACAGTATTCGCGGCTAAACGCAGAACGTGATCAGCTGGAACGGGCAACCCTCTCATCGCGGCTGCTTGGGATCGCCGGACAGGAAGAAGGAACTGCGCTGATGGTCAAGGAGAACCAGATCCTGAACGATGAGAGGCAGAAGCTAGCACAACAGGTCGCAAGGCATAAGGAGGCTGCCGAGTTAGCGAGAGAGGAAGTTGCCGCATATGACGGGCAACTGTCGCAGATCAAGATCAAGGGGACAATCGCCAAAGCCGAACTGGACAATATCAGAGGGCTCAGGGAGCAAGGCCTAACGACGCGTGTGCGGACATTCGAGTTGGAGAAATTGGTTCCGGAGCTCAATGCCGAGGAGCGCGCGGTCCTTGCCTCGATTGCACGCGCAAAGCAAGCCGTAGCGACTGCTGAACGCTCCGCGGAAGAGGTTCCGCTCAAGCGTAGCCTAGAAGTCAAAGAGAAGTTAGCAAATCTCACAATGGAGATAGCGAGGAAAGAGCTGGAGATCCGAGGTTCTTCGCAGCTATCGCAAATCGCCAGTTCGGGAGCGTCACTTGGCAGGGCCACTGCCCAAGCACGGTATGAAGTTGTTCGACAAGGCGCGGAGGGCCTCGTCACCATCGCAGCAGATGAACTGACTGCGGTCCTCCCCGGTGACGTCGTTCGGGTCAAGCTAACGTCGGAAGTCGCTTTCCAGGCCGCGCCGGCGAGGCGCCTGGATTAGTCGCCGAAGCTTATTGTCATTCTGCATACAGCCAACTCTGTCTCGCTGTCGAACTTGGTGATCATTAATGGCGGGCAGCGTTTGGATTGCCTCGATCAGGTATGGCGGGAGCTACGTCGCAGAGAGAGATCAATGATGAATGATGCTGACGGCAATCCGGAGTACGTGGATGATATGCAAGGGCGCACGATACCGAAAGGCTACGTATTTCGTCTCCGGGGAAGGGAGTGTTTCATCCTTGGAAGACACGGATTTAGATCGTCTAGAGGATTAGATATTGAAGCACCGAAACATGAGAGCATCTGAGCATGCACACGGCGATGCCGGTTTGCGTCGCCGTCTTATTCTTGGGGTCGGTGCTCAAGGCTTTACCTTCGCAGCCGTGACGGCTCAACAGCTCTGTCTCGTACCTCTCTTCCTTGGGCAGTGGAGTGGCGGACTGTACGAGGATTGGCTAATTCTGCTCGCAGCCGCTGACGTTCTTAGATTGATCGATTTGGGGCTGAATTATCATACTGCCAACATTCTGCGGATGGCCTGGGCTCGTGCAGACCTGCGGCTCTTCGGCCGAACCTTGAAGGTTGGCATCGGTCTTTATGCCATCCTCCTCAGTATAGCGGCATGTCTGCTTCTGGCGTTTATTAGCATTGCCGACCTTCCAGCAATGCTAGGCGCGACGTACGTCGCGCCACAGTCAAGCAGTCTCACGTTGATACTTCTTGCATTGACGACCCTCGTCATGTTGCCTCGAAATTTTATTATAGCGATCTATGCCGCTCGTGGCGACTTTGCCCGGGGGGAAATGGTCAATGCGTTGTATATCCTGATCCAGACTGTCGCAACCGGGGTTGCTCTCAGCATTTCAGCGAGCCCGTTTCATATAGCTGTCATTTACCTAGCAACTGCGTTGCTAGTAGGCATGGCGGCTATCGTGCTTGACCAATCCCGGCGCTATCCTGACATCGATTTCGGCGTGGCTGTCCCATCGCGGGGTGAAGCGTTGGATCTTTTCGATAAAGCGCGCCATTATTCGGTGCCAACGTTGTCCGAAATCGTTCTGGTTCGCGCCCCGATCCTTTTACTTGCGGTTTTAGCACCAGTCGCAAGCGCCGTCGTTATTTTTACTATCACGCGCACTCTTACAAGTGTGATCCGCCAGATAGCCCAACAGATTTCCCGTGTGAGTGGAATCGAGATGTCGCGGCAATATGCTCAAGAAGATCTGGAGGGACGGAAAAATCTTTATGAGGGCACGGGGTGGATGATCGGCGGTCTTGTCGGATTATTCAGTGGACTGAGCATTGCGGTAAGCGAACCATTCGTGGGGTTCTGGACGCGAGGCAAAGTTCCATTTGATTCCTGGGTGTTCGGTGCATTTCTTGTGGTTGTCTTTCTCACCGCACCCGCGCATGCAAGCGCTGCTGCATTGCAGTATTCCAATCGGCCACGGCCGCTCGCGCATGCCGCAGTCGTTCAAGTCGTCGCAAGCCTAGTTCTTTGCATAGTTCTAGTGCCCGTTGTGGGCGCACTCGGGGCGGCGATTGCTTTGGGGGTCGCAGAGTACGCAACATTCGGTCTCTACGTTCCAGTCTTGGCGAGTCGAGAGTTAAAGGTGTCGGTATTTCGGTTTCTTGCGCGAGCTTATGGAATTGGAATTCTGATGGGCGCTCTCAGTTACCTCACAACAATGGCTATAGCGAGATTCGCACCTATGAGAGGCCCAATCGATCTTGGCCTCCTATGCGGGACATCACTTCTGGTGATGTCTGCCCCGGCGCTGTTCTTGCTTTGCAGCAACAGCCAGCGACGCTGGATTGGCCAGGGACTGCGGGCAAGTTTTCAGATTGCGTCTGGGCTCATAAGACGGAAACAGTCAGGTCTCAGCGATGGGTGAATTTACGAAGCTAAGACATGACGGCAACATTCATGGAACCAGTGAGAATATCTGGTGCTTGACCGCGTTCGTTGCGTGGATCGGAATGCTCAGCGTCTCCTTTTTCTTCTACACAGCTGATGATCCATTTTTACCAAAGACACGGTCACAAAATGTGTTTTATCTTCAAACGGGCGCACTGGCATTATTCATGTGCGTGTCATTCGCTGCTGCGCGGTACCGTGCAGGTTCAATATCTTTCATCAAACTAAGCCGCTTCGGTCCCCAGAGTTTGATTTCGTGGTTTTTTATATACCTGTTGCTCACAGGCCTGTTCTCCAAGACCCCGCTAACCCCGGTCAGCTATTCGGTCCTGACCTGGGCCGCATTGTTCATGGGTGCTCTCGCTTGGCCACAGAATTCGCGTGCGGTCCGGATATCGTTCAGCCTTGCAACCGCTGTTCTGCTTCTCATTCTTGTGGGACTCTTTGCTGTTTTTGGTTACGACGGGGGGCGGATTGTTGGAGGAAATCAGCCCAATGCGATCGGCCAGTTGGCATTTGTGGCCATTGTCTGCGCGTCGCTGGGGCATAAGGCGATGCGTGTGTTTGGCGTCATCGTCGGCGTCGTAGTCATCTATCTTGTCAACAGTAGAAGTTCGGCGGTAGCGCTGGGTATCTTTTGGCTGTCGTTCTTTCTAACGCCCCCTTATGGGAAGTTTGCACCGCATTTTCCAATTCGGTTCGTCGGGGTCTTATGCATGG
>NZ_JBFUMH010000187.1:0-8863 GCF_054049475.1 Microvirga sp. P5_D2
ATCTCGGATGCATCACGGCCGGAGCTGCGCCAAGGGTCCAGTAAAGGCTCTTTATTACCGACGACTTACCTACTCCGTTTTCGCCCGTTATCACTGTTAGACGAGGGTGGAACTCCACCGTCCGCGCCTTCCTTTCGCTCAGCGACAGCAACTCCAGACGTTCGAATAGCAAGCGTTTCATGGTTCTTTTTTCTAAGATTGCGGATCAGAAGGAGGAAGCGGTCGCTGTCTCTCATCGCTTGTACTCATAGAGTATGACTGCCTTGATGAAGTGATCAGATGCAGCCGGGTTCCAATCTTGTACCATGTCACGGACCCACGGTACGGCGTCTTCGAGGCCAGATTTCAAATCTGGTGCCTTGTCGATTATCGCCTCAACTCGCTTCTTAACGTTGTCACCGAACTCTAGTGTTGATGCATTCCAACGGCGCCTTCGTTCAGCAATGTAGGTCGACCATTGACGCTCGATCTTCGCATCTTCTGCATGAGATAGCGCCAACTGTCGGGAAACAGTTTCCCAGTTCGGACRATATGCATGCTCGGCGTTGAGCGACCCAAGCCAGCTCTCTACATCTTGCCGCGTCACGAACTTCGAATTCTTGAGGGCAGCAAAATCCGACACGTCAGCAAGTGATTTGGAACGCTTTTTGCCATGATGGACAAGGTTCAGGGTGAACGGGTATGCACCAGCGTCAATCGAAGCATAGTCCTTGAGGAATATGCTAACCTCGCCAAATATGGCGGCTTCATAGCTTGCAAGATTGAGATGACAGTAGTTGAAGTGAAAGTAGCCTAGGTGATCGGCCTCGTTGAATGCCGAGTACTCAGATTGCAGCGCGGTCACGAATTTCGCTACATCGTCCTTACTTGCCGAAGAAAATGGATGCTCGCCTTGTTTCGTCCCGATCTCGGCTAGCGGTTGGTTGCTCACAAACACGATCCGCTTAACAGTGTCACCGAAGCGCATGACGTTATCGAACATCTTGCCTGCGAAGGACGCCTTCAGCGTTTTATCCTTGCCAGTGCTTTTTGGCCGCGTGGCGATTTTTGCGATCGTCCAGTGGCCAGCCTCTTGAGTCTTCAACTGGTAGAAGGTTGCCTTTGAGGGCGTATTGGCGTCATCAAGTTCGACGATATCATCGTGAAATTCGAACCCGATTGCATAGTTCGAACCTGTGCTATGTAGTTTCAGAACCTGTGAAATGCCCCATGCGGTTTGGAAGTCGAATCGATCATATGCCGTCCGTCCGCCATTCTCGCGCTCTTGCACAGTTAAAAGATCTTCGATGACACTCAAGCTTCTTCCCCGGGCAGAACCGAATCATTCAACGGGATCGATATCAGTCCAATGTATTGATACCCACGTTTGGAAAATAGCGAATCGAGAGGGAAACTAATCCTCTAACGCCAATCTCAGATATATTCTGCTGGGCAACCGATCCTTCGGTCGTGTCTGCTGTGGGCAGGTGGCCGAGACCGGCGATCTGGATGATCCCGGGCAAGATGGTCAAGGGCATGGGCGGCGCCATGGATCTCGTGGCGGGCGTCAAGCGCGTGGTCGTGGTCATGGAGCACGTCGCCAAGGCCAAGGACGGCTCGGAGGATCCTAAGCTTCTCAAGGCGTGCTCGCTGCCGCTCACCGGCGCGGGCGTAGTGGATCTGGTCATCACCGATCTCGGCGTGTTCTCCGTCGATAAGAAGGGCGGCTCCGGCATGACCCTGATCGAGCTGGCGGACGGCGTGACGGTCGAGGAGATCACCGCCAAGACCGATGCACCGTTTGTCAAAGCTATCGCTCAGGTTCGTTCCTCCGCCGCGGAGTAAGCAGCGAGGTGGGCTCGCAGTAAAGAAGGGACACTCGCAGACAGGAATGTTCAGCAGCCGAGCAAGAGATCCACTGAAGGGTGTCTAACAATCGGGTCGTACCCGTCTGAAGGAGCATGGCAGCGCCCTCCTGAACCTCGCATCTGAGCAATACAGAGTGTGCGTCATGTAGTAAGGACAAGTCACGCGGGGCTAAGGAGGCATTACGTGGCAGGGAAGCTTGAACGGCCGGAGAAGCCAGAGTCCGCTCCGATTGAGAAAGACCAATCGTTCGGGGAAGCCCTCGAGGAGATGGGCTTCCTTCCGGTGCCCGGAGCCAAGCGGCGCCTCATCCGACAAGAACGCCCGAGCAAGCCGCTCACCCGCTGGAAGGAACCCGGGAAGCGCGAGGACACCTAGCCCAAAGCGATGGGTTCGGGGGACCTGCTGCACGTGAGCATCGCTCCCCACGGCGGCCGCGGACACCGAGACCATATAGTCTGGATTCGACACATCCGCGAAGGAGGTCGAATGTCCGTTGTAGCCGGGATCAGCAGACGTTCAAAAGGCACCCGGAATTTCAGGTGATCACCCGGAGCGGTCCTTCGGAGCGACGAAGCACGGGTCCTTCTCGGGACGCTCCTCATCAGTGATGGATCAGGTCGGGCGCATGCGCGACAGGTGGAAGTTGGAATTCCTCTTCTTCAAATCGGGTTGGCTTTCAATTTCTCCCGCCAACGGGATGCCAGATCCTTCAAAGACGAGTCACGCGTGTACGATGAGGTTTCATCCTCGAGCCTTTCCAGGATTTCGAAGCTGAATTGCGCCTCGCCGTGGCGACGCCACGCCTCGAGCATCTCCTTCCTGGGGTGGGTGCCCTGTCGCAGCGTGAACCACAGGCGGGTTTGAATGGTCTCGATGTTGGGCCAGTGTCCGACCCAGGTCTCGCCGGAAGCCGCGCAGCGAACCGCATAGACCCCGCCGACGACCTTGCGTTCCTTGTAGGCTGCCACTGCCGCCTTGCGCGCCTCGCCCTTCATCCCGCCAAACCTTTCAGTCCGTTGCGAGACGACTGCATATCGCCTCGGCGTCCGCAAGGACGCCCTCCGTGAATACTACCCGGGCAATATTGACGCAAGTATTTTATCCGGGTAGTAATTAGCGACTAACTTGTGGTGCTGAACGTGTCCGACCTCCTTGCCAAACCCTGCACGGCCTTTGACGGTCATCGCGTGCTCCTCTCCGGCCCGCTGGTCGAAGTGGCTCTCGCGGTCAAAGCGGCCACCGACAATCGCTCATCGAACGCGATCCTTGTTTTCGACGATGCGACCGGCCGCGTCATCGATCTGGACCTGCGCGGGTCCGAGGCCGACATCGTCGAGAGATTGTCCCAGCCGCCTCGGACGCATGCTGGGCGCTACCGCCCCGATGCGGATGAGGCGACTGAACCTGCGAAGGACGAGAGTTTCGAACCAAGGGGCCGGGGGCGACCAAAACTGGGCGTCGTTGCGCGCGAGGTCACACTGCTGCCGCGGCACTGGGACTGGCTGGCCACTCAGCCGGGTGGCGCATCCGCCGCCCTGAGAAGGCTGGTAGACGAGGCCCGCCAAAGAGGGGGAGCGCGACAGCAGAAACGTGCCGCCCAGGAAGCCGCCTATCACTTCATGCTGGCCATGGCGGGCGATCTGCCGGGCTACGAGGAGGCGACGCGCGCGCTCTTCGCGGATGATCGCTCTAGGCTGGAGCAATGCATCGCGGACTGGCCCCAAGACGTCCGGTCGCACGTCCTGCGCTTGGCGTTTGGCCCGCCGGCTCATCTAACCTCACTCCGAGCGGAATAGCATCATGACCATCGCGAAGACCAATGGGATCGATCTGGCCTATGACAGTTTCGGCGACGAGGCCGACGAGGCGATCCTGCTGATCGCAGGGTTAGGCACGCAAATGATCCGGTGGACGGTCCCTTTCTGCGAAGCGCTGGCGGCGCGGGGCTACCGCGTGATCCGGTTCGACAACCGGGACAGTGGACACTCGACCCATTTTCACCAGTGCCCTCCGCCGGACTTCGGTGCGCTAGCGGCAGCGCTGATGGCTGGGCAGCGACCCGAGGTTCCCTATACGCTCCACGACATGGCTGCGGATGCCATTGGGCTGCTAGACACCCTCGCCATCGACAGGGCGCATGTCGTCGGGCGCTCGATGGGCGGGATGATCGCCCAGATTATGGCGAGCGAGCATCCCGGGCGGGTGCTGTCCCTGACCTCGATCATGTCGAGCACGGGCAATCCCATGCTGCCCCAGGCCGCGCCCGAGGTCATGGCGATGATGATGCGCCCGGCCCCGGATCCCGTCTCGGACGAAACCGGCTTCCTCGCACACAAGCTTACCTTTGCACGGCGCATCGCTGGCAGCGGCCATGCGTTTGACGAAGAGGCTCATCGCCTCCTCATCCTGGAGGAGACCCGGCGCGCCTATGATCCCGGTGGCTCCGCACGGCAGATCGCCGCGATGGCTGTGGCCGGCGACCGTCGCTCACGCCTGGCGACCATCACCGCACCGACGCTCGTTATTCATGGTACTGATGATCCGATTTTCCTTCCGGCTTGCGGCCGAGACACCGCAGCTTCGGTCCCGGATGCGGACCTCATGCTGATCGATGGAATGGGGCATGATTTGCCGCCGGCGCTGTATCACACGGTCGTCGAGGCTTTTGACCGGGCGGCTCGGCGGTCATCAAGTCACTGAAGCGACACTCCAGGCGCCCAAAGGCCCAATCCACGCTGTCGCCCAACCGCCACGACATCGCTTGCATTTATGCGTAGGCGCTGCCGCAAACCTCGCGACGCTCGCAGGCGAAGGACTGCAAATGGCACTTCTCGGAAGTAGGCCGATGGTCTGCTCCAGCAAGGAACAGCGGACGTTCCTGGCAGTGAACAAATTTCACTACCTGACCCAATCCGGAACTTCGCTGCCGCACGGCATCCACGCTAACGGATATCCAGGGGCATAAGGCGACATTGCTTGAGCGTGATGGGCTCCGTAGTCTCGGACCGTCTCTGAAAAGTCATGCGGCGATCGCCGGCAGAGCAGTAGGTCAGGCTGCGGCCGATCCCATCGTCGTCAGGGGTCACACGTCATGCGGCGTTTCGCTTTCACGAGCCAGGACTATCTTCGCGATCCCGCCTCGACGCTCACGAGGCTGAGGGCGGCAGGCCCCATTGTGGAAGTGCGTTTCCCGATCGTCGGGCGGACCTGGATCACCACCGACAGCGAGATGGCCAGCCGCGTCCTGAAGGACAGCGAGACCTTCACGATGCGCAGGAACGGCTCGCTCGCTGGCCTGCGCTGGTGGATGCCCGGGTGGATCCGCACACTCGCAGTGAGCATGTTGTCCATGGATGAGCCGGACCATACCCGCCTGCGTGGTATCGTCGACGAGGCCTTTCGGCGCCGCGCCGTTCTCGACATGGAGCCAAGGATACTCGCGATTGCCGATGGGCTTGCGGCTGAGCTTTTTGCCGACGGCAGCCCCGCTGACATGGTCGAGCGCTATGCCCGCAGATTGCCGCTTTCGGTTATCTGCGAACTGCTCGGCCTGCCTCGTGCCGACAGGCCCCGCTTCATCGCCTGGGCAACCAGCCTGACCCGCCTGACCGGCACGCTCAGCCTGCTGCGCATGATCGCCGGCATCCAGTCGATGAAGCGATACCTGGAGGGACGCTTGCAGGTTGCCCGCAGCACCGGTGGCGAAGGCTTGATCGCGGACTTGATCCGCGTGGAAAAGGAGGGCGGACGCATCAGCAGCCAGGAGATGGTGGCCATGGTCTTTCTCCTCCTCGGCGCCGGATCCGAAACCACCACGCATCTGATCAGCGGATCGGTCCATGAACTCCTCAGGACGCCGCGTCTGCGCGACTGGCTCGAGGAGGACTGGAGCCGCGCCCCGCTGGCCGTAGAGGAGTTCCTGCGCTTCATCTCCCCAGTGCAATTCACCAAGCCCCGGTTTGTCGGAAGGGATATTGAGCTCGGCGGGATCAAATTGAGGAAAGGGGACCGGATCATGGCCATGCTGGCGGCGGCCAATTTCGACCCTAGCGCCAATTCTCACCCTGAGAGGCTCGATCTGGCGCGACGGCCCAATCGGCACTTGGCCTTTGGCACGGGAATCCACTTTTGCCTCGGTCACCAGCTCGCCCGGATCGAGGCACAGTGCGCGCTGGAGGCGCTGTTCAAGCGTTGGCCCAGGCTCGAACTGGCCGTGCCGCCGGACGCCATCCGGTGGCGGCCGCGGCCTGGCCTCAGGGCGATCGAACGGCTGCCGGTCACGGTTTCGGTCCGGTAACCTGTCCTCGCTTGTGCCCGATCAGGCATCAAGTCAGATGGTGATCCGCGCGCCCACTTCGACGGCCTGGTCCTCGGGGATGCAGAACTGATCCGAGACATCGCTCGCCGAGCGAGCCATCGGAATGAAGATGTAGTCCTGCCAGAGTGGCAGCCCCGATTGGGCTGAGGGTTGCAGCACCCGCCGCGACAGGAAGAACGAGGCGTTGCTCAGGTCGAAGTTTGCGGCCTCCAGCGCCTTGGGCACGTTCGGGCTTTCCATGAACCCGAACCGCACGATCACCCGCGAGAACTGGTCCGAGAGCGTCTCGCTGGTGACGCGGCCCTCGTCCCGCAGGCGCGGCACCTCCTCGGTCACCACCGTCAGGATGACATTGTGTTCATGCAGCACCTTGTTGTGCTTCAGATTGTGCAGCAGAGCGGCCGGCACATCCTGGGAATTCCCGGTGAGGAAGATGGCGGTACCCGGAACACGCGGCACGGGGCTGCTCTCGGCCCTGCGCATGAACTCGGCCAATGGCGGGCGATCCCGGTGCGAGATCTCCGCCAGCAGGCGCGTGCCCTTGCGCCAGGTCCACATCAGGGTGAACAGGCCGGTACCGACCAGCAGCGGGAACCAGCCGCCGTGCGGGATCTTGAGCGCATTCGCGCCGAGAAACACGAGTTCAATGGCCAAGAACGGCGCGATCACCAGCGCCGCCACAGCCGGTGCCCAGCGCCAGAATTTCCAAGCGACGATGAACAGCAGGCACGAGGTGATGACCATGTCACCGGTCACGGCCAAACCATAGGCCGCCGCCAGGGCGCTCGACGACTCGAACAGGACGACGACCAGAACCACCGCCGTGAGCAGAAGCCAGTTGATGAACGGGACGTAGATCTGGCCCTTCTCGGTCTCGGAGGTGCGCATGACGCGGAAGCGGGGCAGGACGCCCAGGTGCATCGCCTGCTCCGAGATCGAAAACGCGCCGGTGATCACGGCCTGGCTGGCGATGACGGTCGCCACAGTGGCCAGGATCACCATCGGCAGCAGCGCCCACGAGGGGTAGAGCAGGAAGAACGGGTTTTCCAGCCCCTCGGGGTGCGCCAGCAGCATGGCACCTTGCCCGAGATAGTTGAGGGCCAGCGCCGGCAGGACGAGGCCGATCCAGGCCGTGCGGATCGGAGCCCGCCCGAAGTGACCCATGTCGGCATAGAGCGCCTCCGCGCCGGTCACCGACAGGAACACCGCGCCGAGGGCGAGGAGCCCAGCGGTGCCATGATTGAGCAGGAAGCTGAGACCGCGGACTGGATTGATGGCAGCGAGGATGCTGAGATCATCCCGGATGTGCATCAGGCCACCCACGGCCATGACCAGGAACCAGAAGGCGGTGATCGGGCCGAAGAACGAGGCCACGCTCGCGGTGCCAAACCGCTGGACGGCGAAGAGGGTGATCAGGATGACCAAGCTGAGCGGCACCACGTAGGGATCGAAGGCGGGCGTCACCAGCTTGAGACCCTCAACGGCGGAGAGGACGGAAATGGCGGGCGTGATGATGGTGTCGCCATAGAACAGCGACGCGCCGACCATACCGAGGATAATGGTGGCCCCGGTGCTGTGGCCGAGGGCCCGTTGCGCCAGCGTCACGAGCGAGAGGGTGCCGCCCTCACCGTTGTTGTCGGCCCGCAGCACGATGACCACGTACTTGATCGTCACGATGATGATCAGCGTCCACAGGATGAGGGACACCACGCCGAGCACCATCTCCCGGGTGAGGGCGCCGGCGCCAACATGTCCAGTGGCGGCGGCAAGGCTCTCCTTGAGCGCGTAGAGCGGGCTGGTGCCAATGTCGCCGTAGACCACTCCAATGGTGCCGAGGGTCAGAGCCCAGAAGGAGGTCGGGACTGCGTGCCCGTGGTCTGGTGAACCTGCGGCTGCGCTCCCGCTGATGCCTATTGCGGCCATGGACTGCCTCCCTCTCGTATCCGATGTGGGGAGTGGCATCCCCTTGGCCCCAACGTAGCCGTGCCGCGAAGGGTTTCACCTTAGGCGGACCCTGGAATATAGGCTCCCGGCGGGGCTTTCGGCCGAAGTCGACCCCTCATCGAGCAAGCCAGTGTCGGCGGTTCTTTATGCCGCCCTTATATTCGAGACCCCACTTCCCAATCGAGATTTGATGAGGCTTGGACTTAGCCTTCGGCACTCTCAACAGGGTGCTGTCATGTCCGACTTCGTCTATCTCTTCACCGGCCTTGGGTTCTTTGCGCTGATGGCGCTGTATGCCCGCGCGGCCGAGCGGCTGTGAGGGAGGCTGATCCATGTCCCTCGATCTTCTTCTCGGCGGCATCGTCGCCTTGGGCCTCGCCGGCTATCTCGTCCTGGCGCTGGTCCGGCCGGAACGCTTCTAGGAGGCCGATCCCATGACCCTCAATGGCTGGCTCCAGATCGTCATCATTCTCGCAACCGTCCTGCTGGCGGCCGTGCCGCTCGGTACCTTCATGGCCAAGGTCTATGCCGGCAAGCCCACCCTTCTTTCGCCTGTGCTCGGCCCCGTCGAGCGCGGCTTCTATGCCCTGGCGGGCGTCGATCCCGCCCGGGAACAGGGCTGGCGCGCCTATGCGCTCGCGATGCTCCTGTTCAATGCGGCGGGCTTCGCACTGCTCTACGCGATCCTGAGGCTGCAAGGTTTCCTGCCGTTCAACCCGCAGGGCTTTGGCGCCCTCTCGCCCGATCTCGCCT
>NZ_JBFUMH010000188.1:0-8851 GCF_054049475.1 Microvirga sp. P5_D2
GGTCCGGTGCCGGCGAGCCGGTGTCCCGGGTTCGCCGCACCAGCCTGATGGCGAAGCTCTCGCTGACGGCAAAGTGCCCTGCCGCCGCCCGGCAGGAATGGCCCGCCTCGACAAAGTCGGCGACGCGCACCCGAAGATCGAGAGAATAGCAGTGACCCATGATCCACCTCCCGTTCCAGCAAGTGAATCACAGATCGCACCAGGCCAAAACCCAGGAGTCTAATTTCCAGTCCGATGCTCTAGTGTTATGAACAGTCATTTGCCAGGGACTAAAGGAGGCGAGACATGGACGACAAGACCCTTCGTCAATCGGTTCTGGACGAACTCGACTTTGATCCAAGTGTCGATGCCACTCATATCGGCGTTAGTGTCGAAAACGGCGTCGTCACCTTAAGCGGCCGTGTAGGAAGCTACATGCAGAAAGTTGCCGTTGAGGATTCGGTCCGAAGGGTCAAGGGTGTCCGGGCGATCGCGCAGGAGCTGGAGGTTCGCTTCCCAACCGACAAGAAACTATCCGATGACGAGATTGCAAAGCGGGTTCTTGATGTCTTTGCTTGGGACGATCAAGTGCCTGAAGATAAAATCCAGGTGAAGGTACAACGAGGATGGGTGACGCTGGCCGGTGAGGTCGAGTGGCAGTATCAGCGCGCGGCGGCTGAGGCGGACGTTCGCAAGCTGTCCGGCGTAATCAGTGTCTTAAATCTCATCGAGATCAAGCCTGCTGTACAGGCAGTTGATGTCAGGCAGAAGATCCTGGATGCACTCAGGCGCAGCGCCGAGACGGAAGCCGAGTCGATCAAGGTGATGGTCCATGACGACAAGGTCACTCTGGAGGGCAAGGTTCACGACCTGCACGAGCAATATGTCATTTCCCATGCCGCATGGTCCGCCCCAGGTGTCAAGTCGGTCGAGAACCGGCTCGTCATCGAGTGAAAGCCAACGACAGGGGTTGGATTGAGCGGTTGCGGATTTGGCCCTTGATGTCTCTTGAGTCCTGCAGAACGGATGCTGTCGATGAGCTCTGATCCGGTTGAGACCGCTAGGACCGCTCGGGAGCGGCTCGTGGTGCGAAGACGCAGCCTGCTTGATGATATCGCGTCGATGGACCGAGTCTCGACCGACTACGCGGCGGATCTCAGGATTATCCAGGATGCCATCGATGTTGTCGACAAGGCTATCGAAGAAGAACATGCTCTCCGGCCGAAGCTCTACGACGAAGGCTCGAACGGGCCTTAAGGCTCTCTCCATGTACGATCACTCGGCGCGGTCTTCAGGTGCGGCCCTGCCCACAGACCCGGCGGAACGGAACGCCTTGGGCTTGGCTCTCGGGCGGATTGCTGTCGCCGCCGGGCAGCCTGTGCTCGACCTCTTCCGGACGGGAACCTCCGTGAGGACCAAGAGCGATGCGTCTCCGGTGACCGAAGCGGATCTGGCCGCCGAGAAGGTGATCCTGAGGGAGCTCCGTATCCTGCTGCCCGAGGTTCCGGTGATCTCGGAGGAGCAGACGGAAACCCACCAGCTCGTGGCGGACGATCCCTTCGTGCTGGTTGACCCGCTGGACGGGACCCGGGAGTTCATCGCGAAGCGGGATGAATTCACGATCAACATCGCGGTGATCGCGAAGGGCCGGCCCATTGCGGGCGCCGTCTACGCGCCGGCTCTCGAGCAGCTCTGGTATTCCGGCGCAGAAAGCTTCAGGCTCGACATCGCTCCCGGGAGCGAAATCGGGCAGGAAATCCGGGCACCGCCCGTCAAGGTTCGCTCCCCTCTCTCGGGCGGGCTTTCTGCACTGGTCAGCCGCTCCCACAGTGATCCGGCCACGGAGGCTTTCCTGGCCCAAATCACCCTCCTTGATCGCAGGCCCATGGGATCGTCGCTGAAGTTCTGCCGGATCGCCGAGGGGAGCGCTGACCTCTACGTACGCCTGGGCCCGACGCACGAGTGGGATACGGCCGCTGGTGATGCGATCCTCACGGCGGCGGGAGGGCAGGTCGTCGACCGAAGCGGGAGCGGGTTGCGGTATGGCAAAACAGAATCAGGCTTTCGTCACGAAGGCTTCATCGCCTCCGGTGGCCTCAGGGTGTCCTGGGATAAGGATGCCATACTGCCGATGCCCTGATGCTGGAGAATGTCGGCCTTGATAGCGGCGGGCTCCTGTGAGGCATCGAGGCGGACCCAATCAATCTCCCCACAATCGCGCGCGGCCTGCATGAGGACAACGTCCGCTGTCGCATCGGACGGATCCTTCTGGCGGGCCGCAACGCGCGATGTCAGCACCTCCATCGGGGCCAGGAGCCAGTAGCCCGTGAAGGGAATGTGGCTCCCAACCGCGAGCTGCGCAAGCTTCTCGCGCTCCTGGGGCCGGTCAAAGACGGCATCGGCGATGACTGCGGAACCCACGTGCAACGCACGTCCAGCCTCCTGTCGCAAGATGACATAAACCTGCTCGGACACCTCCGGTCGATAGGCACCCTCCGGCAGCCGGGACTGGACCGGCACTCCATGCAGGTGTTTTCGGATGCGATCGCTGTTCAGAATGCGGGCCCCGGGAACTTGTCCCAAATACGGAGCCACAAGAAAGGCGATGGTCGACTTGCCGGTTCCGCTCAACCCTCCGATGGCGACAAGGGCAGGCGGCGCGGGCTTCAGCAACGATGCGGCGAGATCGAAATACTGCCGGGCCTCGGAGAGCAGGCCCGTGACCGTGTCCAGGGATGCATGCTCCGCTTGAGCTGCCGTGACATGGGCGCGAACCGCCGCACGGATGGCCATGAAGAACGGGATAAGTCTGAGCCCATCCGTTTCATCCGCCTCGTCGAGATACCGGTTCAGCAAAGTGTTTGCCAGCTGGTGCTGGTTCCGGTGCCACAGATCCATCAGGAGGAAGGCCAGGTCGTACAGCACGTCGATGGTCGCGAGGTTCTCGTCGAATTCAAGACAGTCGAACAGGGTCGGGGTGCCATGCCACAGAAAAATGTTGCGAAGGATGAGGTCGCCGTGGCAACGCCGGACCTTGCCTGACAGGCGGCGGCGTTCGAGCACGTCCGAGTGATGTTCGAGAGCCTGCCGGAAGTTTTTGGAGAACGTGGTGGCGACATCGTCTGGAACCAGCCCTGTGGCGCGGAGCGATCTCTCATTGATCTCAAGGACGCCCGCAATGCCCTTGACCCCGCCATGCTCCAGGCTGATGGCCGCATCGTGGTGGAAGACGGCAATGCGATGGGCGAGGTCGGCCATGATGGGAGACGTGAGGGAGCCCTGCTGAGCCATGCGGTCCAATAGGCATTCCTGATCGAACCGATACATTTCGACCAAGGCATCGATCAATGGTCCCGCGCCGTCCAGCGCCAGTTGTCCATCTGCCTCTCGCGTGATGGTGTGGACACCGATGTAGATCTCCGGGGCGGTACGACGGTTGAGGCTCAACTCCGCTTGGCAGGCTGTGTGCCTCTGCTGCGCGGTCGAGTAGTCAAGATAGGGAAAGCGAACCGCGCGCTTCAATTTGTACGCCCTGTCCTCTGTCAGGAAGATCATCGAGGCATGCGTTGTCATGACCTCCACAGGCGAGCGCTCCCCGAGGAGCCTCTCAAGAAACCGGATGGTTTCGATTTGTTCGTCGACGAGCATCGTCACCACTCCGCGCGACTAGGAGGACGGCGATGATCGGCCAGATCCGTGCCGTTGAGCGCCCGCGCAACGATTGTCGACACGTCGAGGATTGTCAGGCGATCGGCAAGGGCGGCCACGAACTCAGGTGTCTGAGGGATCGTGTTCGCCAGGAGCACTCCGTCGATTGCCGGCTGGCTCAGGTTGGAAAGTGCGGCCGCTCCACCGACGCCATGCGTCGCGGCGACGATCACCCGCCTCGCACCGTGCTCGCGGCACTGCTGCGCAACCCGCGCCATCGTCATGCCTGTGCTGATGAGATCATCCAGAATAACCACCATACAGCCGGAGATATCCCCTGCGAAGAGATCGCCTGAAACCTGGCCCATGCTGCGTTGCTTGTCAGCGAGGCCCTTGGAAACCCGGCGGCCGACGAGATCCTCCAGCGTCTGCCGAAAGCGTTCGGCTCGCTTGGCTCCGCCAATGTCCGGCGACACGACAGCAAGCGGGGTGTTGCCGGCCATGGCAGCGATATGGCGGCCGAACACTGGGTAGGCGTCCAAGTGGGTCGTGCTGCAGCGGAATGCATTCTGAAATGCGGCGAGGTTGTGAACCTCCATGGTCACGAGCCGATCGGCTCCGACCGCCTCAAAAAGCTGGCCAATGTAGCGCGTCGTGATGGGATCGGACGGTTTGGTCTGTCGGTCCTTGCGGGCGTAACAGAGATAGGGGGCAACGACGTTGACGCGGACTGCGCCTGCATCCTTCAGCGCTCCCACGAAGAAGAGCAGGCGACAGAGCCTGTCGTTGACGCTCTGATGGGCACTTCCATGGAGACCAGCGACCACATAGACATCCCTGCGGCGCACGTCGACGAGAGGCCTGGCCTTATGTTCACCATCTTCGAAATCGCGCTCCTCATGGGGCTGAAGCGGTTGGCCCCAATGGTGAGCGATGCGCTCCCCAAGATCCACCGCTGACTTCAATGCGAACAGCAGCGGTTGGTCTTTGGTCGGTTTAGCGGCGAGCGGAGTCCGTGCCCTGGTCGGACCTTCAGCACGTATCGGCCGAAGCGCCAAGCCGCCGAATAGGCCGTCTATGGCTTGGCCGTCGCGCGAAAGCGGCGCGACAACCATTTCGACCCTCACCCGAGGGTGATCGGTCGCACTCGTCTCAAACTCTGCCAGGAGGGGTTCGGCACACCGCCGCACAAGCTCGGAAAGCCGCCGAAGCCTGACAGCCCCGCGTCGCCGTGGTGCTTTGGCCAGAACAACAACGCCAGGATCGCACGCCCCCATCAGGGTCTCGAACGCTACGCCACCGAACATCAGGACCGGCGCATCTCCTTGAGGATCGAATTGGAGGACGAACGCGTTCGCGGCGGCCTCGCCCAAATCGGATACGGCAACCTCCCGGAGTGTCGGTGCGACACGACCGCTGCGCTTCTCTTTCCAATAGTCAACCAGCCACGAGAGAGCCTCGTCCTTTGGTTGCGGGGCAAAATCCAATCGCTCGAAGAGCCTTCGAAGAGCTGGGTCTGTCATTGCGAAGGTTGTCATGATTCACCTCGCAGGAGGGAGCACGTATGCCAGAGATTTGATGTGCGCCCGACTAAGGGAGCATACCTTCAGCAAGCTTCCTCGCCTCAGTGAAGGGGCCAAAGCGTGACCACATCTTCGACTTTTTCCAATCGAGGGGCGTTCTGCGGCACTACTATTGCTCAAAACTAGCTGCTTCGGCGGACCAAGACATTGACAATGATCATGGAAAATTGGCGGCTGGCTGGCACCTTCATCTCGTGCGACATTGTCATGACGATCCGATCCGGCGCGACACACATGCTCAGCCTCACTTGCGCAACCGCACCGACACTTGAGGCGAAGGTCCATTTCCTCAGCAGACCATCGTCTTATCCTCATCGGCCGGACCACGTCAGTGCCAAGGAGACCCACATGTCCTGGGTTTTTCTCGCGGGCGAGAGGGTGTTCAAGCTGAAGAAACCCGTTCGCTATTCTTATCTTGACTTTTCAACCTTGGAGGCCCGCGAACGATACTGTCGTGAGGAGACGCGATTGAACCGCCGGCTTGCGCCCGGTGTCTATCGGGGTGTTGTCCCCCTGACCTGTTCCGCTCCAGGTGCAATGGCCCTGAGAGGAGAAGGGGAGATCGTGGACTGGATCGTTGAGATGCAGCGTCTCCCTGCTGATTGCATGCTCGACGTCCGCCTGAAGGAAGGGCGCGTGGACGAGGAGGATATCAGCCGCCTCGCCCAGGTTCTGGCAGATTTCTACCGGCGCGCCGAGCGCCCCCCGGTCGATCCCGATATGCCCTTCCGGCACTTCACACGCGAAACGGCCGAGAACCGGGCCGTGCTTCTATGCTCTGATCTGTGGCCGGACCAATCCAGGGTGTCGGCGCTTCTCGACCAGCTTGAGGCGGCTCTCAGGAGGATCCGCCCTCGGCTGCAGGAGCGGGCGCAATCCGGCTGCATTGTCGACGGTCATGGTGATCTGCGACCGGAGCATGTCTGTCTGACGGACCCCATCGTTATCTTCGACTGCCTCGAATTCAACCAAGACTTGCGGTTGGTCGACCCTTATGACGAACTCACATTCCTTGGCATGGAGTGCGCTCATCTGAATGCCGCATGGTTCGGCCGGGCACTGATCGAGCGTGTCGCGGCGATCATGGGAGACACGATTCCGCACGACCTCCTTGGCGCCTACACCGCTCTCCATGCGATTTTACGGGCAAGACTTTCACTGGCGCATCTCCTGGATCCAGTTCCGCGCGAACCTCAGAAATGGGTTCCGCAGGCAAGGCAGTATCTCGACTTGGCGGAGCGCGCGCTTGCTTCGCTGCCATGACACCACAGTTCGACCCAAACCGCAAAAACATGTGGGCTCTATTCAGGCTCCGACGAGGCCATGATCTTGCGCCGAACCTCCTGATCGTATTCCTGAAGATCATCACTGACTCGGAGCGGGTAAGGTGAGGTCGATGCTTCGAGCATGCGAAGGTTCTTGGGCAATTGCTCAATCGAGCGTCGGGTGTGCTCCCGGATCTCCACCAAGGAGGGGACCGGTGCGACACGCCGTCCGCCAATCATCACAGGCTGCAGGAGAGGGGAGCCAGCCAAATGCTCGTGACCACGGGCGATCACGTCGCCTTGGGCCAAGCCGTTGTGCTGCGCGCGGAAGATCTGCTTGCGGCCCGGCAGGGTGCGCTTACCCGCCGAGAGCTTCATTCGGCCAAGGCCAGCGTACTCGACCAGTTTATAAGCTATATCGAGGGCAGGGGCATCCTCGGAAACGCTCATGCTGGTTCCGACCCCGAAGGCATCGATCGGGGCCCCTGTTGCGAGGAGGTCGGCGATCCTGTGTTCATCAAGCCCGCCGCTGGCAAAGATCTGGAGGCCCTGCAGTCCCGCTGCATCAAGGGTGGACCTCGTCCCCTTGGCCAGTTCCGCTAGGTCGCCCGAGTCCAACCGCACGCCTCGAAGGCGGCAGGCGGGTCCGAGTTCCTTGGCAAGCTCGACGACCCGCCGTACCCCGTCCAGCGTGTCGTAGGTGTCGACGAGCAGAATGGTTTCGGGGAACACCCTAGCGAAATTCCGGAAGGCGTCAGCCTCGGACGCGCAGGCCTGAACAAAGCTGTGAGCCATGGTCCCCGCCACCGGTATACCCCAGCGCTGCCCGGCCGCGAGGTTCGAGGTTGCAGCAGCGCCTGCGATAAAGAAAGCCCTTGCGCCTTTAATGGCGGCATCCAGCCCCTGCGCGCGCCGTCCGCCGAAGTCGACGACGGGCCGCCCCTGGGCGGCTTCAACGATCCGAGCCGCCTTGGAGGCCAGGATAGTCCGGAGACCAATCTGGTTCAAAACCATCGTCTCGATAATCTGCGCCTGGCCGACGGGTGCGGTGATTTCAAGGATCGGCTCGTTCGGAAAGACCGGTGTTCCCTCCGGAACCGCAGATACGTCGCCGGCAAACCGGAAGCCCCTGAGCCGGTCGATGAACGTTTGGGGAAACAGGGTGTGCGAAGACAGGTAAGCGAGATCTCTCTCGCTGAAGGCGAGATTTTCCAGATCCTCGAGAAAGGGATTGAGGCCGCAGGCCAGAAGATAGTTCCGCTGTGGTGGCAGCTTGCGGAAGAACAGGTCGAACACGGCAATATCGCTCATGGCGAGTTCGCTGTAAGCGCGTAGCATCGTCAGTTCATAGAGATCGGTAAAAAGAGCAGCGCCGCCGCCCGAGCTCTCGTGCCATACGGAATCGGGCATCATCTCACCAGCACCACCAAGCAAGGTCATTCCATGACGGCAGACTGTCACTTGCCGTCAGTATTTGATGGCCGCAAAGAACATGGCGAACAGACCGTCGGCAACGATCACCATGAAGATCGCCTTCACGACCGATGACGTGACATGCCGCCCCAGGGATTCGGCTGATCCCTGAACGGCGAATCCTTCAACGGAGGCGATCAGGCCAATGATCAGGGCCATGAAAGGCGCTTTGATCATGCCGACCAGGAACGTGTTGAGGGCAATCGCATCCTGCAGGCGTGACATGAAGACGTGAGGGGCAATCCCTTCATAGAGCCACGCAACCAGCCCGCCGCCGGTCAGCGCGGACAGGTCCGACAGGAAGGTCAGCATCGGAAGGCCAACGATCAGCGCGAACAGGCGGGGGATGATCAGCACTTCCATCGGATCCAGCCCCATGACCCTGATCGCATCGATCTCCTCCCGCATTTTCATCGAGCCCAGTTCAGCCGTGAAAGCGGACCCGGAGCGGCCTGCGATCATGATCGCCGTGAGCAGAACGCCAAGCTCGCGTAGGACGAGGATGCCGACGAGGTCGACCACGAAGGCACCCGCCCCGAACTGGCGCAACTGGAAGATCCCTTGCTGCGCAATGATGCCCCCGACCAGGAAGGAGATCAGCGCCATGATCGGAACGCCCCGCAAGACAATGAGGTCGAGCTGATTGACCAGCGCGGTTCCGCGAAGCCGCCGCGGTTCTGCGACAACGTGCCCTGTGGCGGTCATGAACTCGCCCAGGAAAGCCAGTCCTGCGAGAGCATCCTTGCCCAAATCCAGAACCATGCGGCCGAGATCAGCCAAGAGGTCAAACAGCCGGTGGCGCTTCACATTCAACTTCAGAGGAACGTCATAGTGATCCACCTCATCGAGCAGGATGCCGTGCTCTTCCCGAGCGTTGACGAAGGAGATGGTGCAGCCCTTAGT
>NZ_JBFUMH010000189.1:0-8760 GCF_054049475.1 Microvirga sp. P5_D2
GCAGCACGCAGCAGCAGCACGCAGCACGACCTTGCCGGCGCCGTGGCGGCCGTTCACGTCGTGGTGCAGGGTGCGGCCCTCGCGGAGCGCAACGCGGATCATCGAGCGCTTGGCAGCGTCGGTGGCCTTGCGGATCGCCTCGGGAACCTCACGGGCCTTGCCGTGACCGAAGCCGACGCGGCCCTTCTGATCGCCGACGACGACGAGAGCAGCGAAGCCGAAACGACGGCCGCCCTTCACGACTTTGGCGACGCGGTTGATGTGGACCAGGCGATCCACGAATTCGCTGTCTTCACGATCAGCACGTTCTCTTGGTTCTCTTGCCATGAGACCTCTCACTTGCGCGGGCGGCGGGCCCGCTCGCTAAGGGTGGTTTTCGATACCCGCCGTAAAGCACGATCAGGGCAGGAGGTAAACACCACCTGCCCCGTTCATGAAATGTCGAAATTAGAAGTCCAGACCGCTTTCACGGGCAGCGTCGGCGAGAGCCTTGACGCGGCCGTGATAGAGGTAGCCCGAGCGATCGAAGATCACCTGCTTCACGCCAGCCTGAGCTGCGCGCTCTGCAACGAGCTTGCCCACTTCCTTTGCGGCCTCGACGGTCGCGCCGGTCTTGAGCTTGCCCTTGAGATCCTTCTCGATCGTCGAAGCCGAAGCGACGGTCACGCCGCGAACGTCATCGATAACCTGGGCATAGATCTGCTTGGACGAACGGAACACCGACAAACGCGGGCGTCCATTCGCTGCTTTCCTGATCGCACGGCGTACACGAGCCTTGCGGCGATCTTCAGCGCCTTTATTCTCAGCCATGATACGTCGTCCTTACTTCTTCTTGCCTTCCTTGCGGAAGATAAATTCGCCGGCATACTTGACGCCCTTGCCCTTGTAGGGCTCCGGACCGCGATATTCGCGGATCTCGGCGGCAGTCTGGCCGACCTTCTGTTTGTCGATGCCGGTGACCACGACTTCCGTGGGCTTGGGCGTCACGATCGTGATGCCGGCCGGGATTTCGTAGTCGATGTCGTGGCTGTAGCCGAGCGACAGCTTCAGCACCTTGCCAGCGACAGCGGCCTTGTAACCGACGCCGTTGATCTCGAGGCGCTTCTCGAAGCCGTTGGACACGCCCTGCACCAGATTAGCAACCTGAGCGCGGGACAGGCCCCACTTGGCACGGGCCACCTTGGACAGGTCGCGCGGGGTCACCGACACGGCACCGTCTTCAAGAGCAACCGACACTTCTTCGGGAACGAGGAACGAGAGTTCGCCCTTCGAGCCCTTCATCTTAACCATCTGACCGTCAACGGTCGCCGTCACACCCGACGGAACCGGAACCGGCTTTTTGCCTACTCGTGACATTTTCGAATCTCCGTGGTTCTGTGCTGATGCTTAGGTCTTAGAAGACCTTGCAGAGCACTTCGCCGCCCACGTTCTTCTCACGGGCTTCATGATCAGCCATCACGCCCTGGGGCGTCGAGAGAATGGTGATGCCGAGGCCGTCAGCCACGCGAGGCATGGCGTCAACGGAAGCATACACGCGGCGGCCCGGCTTGGAGACGCGCTCGATGGAGCGGATCACCGGCTGACCGTCATAGTACTTCAGCTCGATCGAAAACTCGGTACGGCCATTGCCGAACTCGGTCTGCGAATAGTCGCGGATGTAGCCTTCACTCTTGAGAACCTCAAGAACGCGGGCACGAAGCTTCGAGCCAGGGGTGGAAACAGTACCGCGACGACGCATCTGCGCGTTACGGATACGGGTGAGCATATCGCCCAACGGATCGTTGATCATATGATGCTCTCCCTCTTACCAGCTGGACTTCACAAGGCCCGGGATCAGGCCTTTGTTGCCGAGCTCGCGCATAGCGATGCGCGACATGCCGAGCTTGCGATAGTAAGCGCGCGGACGGCCCGTGATCTCGCAACGGTTGCGGATACGGGTCTTGTTCGAGTTGCGCGGCAGCTCAGCCAGCTTGAGGCGCGCCTCGAAGCGCTCCTCCATGGACTTCGACTCGTCGTTGGCGACCGCCAGGAGGCGCTCGCGACGGCCCGCGAATTTCTTCACGAGCTCACGACGGTGCTTGTTCTTCTCAATAGCGCTTTTCTTAGCCATTCTTTTATCTCCAGTGACCGCGTCTGAGGACAGCTATCCTCACTGCCGGAACGGGAAGTTGAAGTGACGCAGCAGGGCGCGGGCTTCGTCGTCGGTCTTGGCCGTCGTCGTGATGACAACGTCCATACCCCAAACCTGCTCTACCTTGTCGTAGTTGATCTCAGGGAACACCAGGTGCTCCTTGATGCCCATCGCGTAGTTGCCGCGGCCGTCGAACGACTTGGGGTTCAGACCCCGGAAGTCGCGAACGCGGGGAAGCGCGATGGTGACGAGACGATCGAGAAACTCGTACATACGCACCTTGCGGAGCGTAACCTTGGTGCCGATCGGCATATGCTCGCGGACTTTGAACTGCGAGATTGCCTTGCGGGCCTTCGTGATCACCGGCTTCTGGCCGGCGATGAGCGCGAGATCGGCAGCAGCGACCGAAGCCTTCTTCGAGTCTGCGGTCGACTCGCCAACGCCCATGTTGAGGACGATCTTTTCGATCGTCGGCACTTCCATGGGGTTCTTGTAGCCGAATTCTTCGATCAGCTTCGGACGCACCACTTCTTCGTAGTGTTTCTTGAGCCGCGGCGTGTAGCCGTCCACCTGAGCCTTAGCCATCGATCAGGTCTCCCGAACGCTTGGCGAAGCGGACCTTGCGGCCGTCTTCGAGAACTTTGAAACCAACCCGGGTCGGCTTGCCGTCCTTCGGGTCTGCATAGGCCAGGTTCGACAGGTGGATCGAGGCCTCTTTCGAGATGATGCCGCTTTCCTGGTTCGCCGTCTGGCGCTGGTGACGCTTCACGAGGTTCACGCCACGGACAACCGCGCGCTCTTCCTTCGGGAGCATCTGTACGACTTCACCGGTCTTGCCCTTGTCGCGACCGGTCAGGACAACGACCTTGTCGCCCTTCTTGATCTTCGCGGCCATTAGAGCACCTCCGGCGCAAGCGAAATGATTTTCATGTGATTCTTGGCACGCAGTTCACGCGGAACGGGGCCGAAGATACGGGTGCCGACCGGCTCTTTCTGATTGTTGATCAGAACGGCGGCATTACGGTCGAAACGGATGACCGAACCGTCAGCGCGACGGATGTCCTTCGCGGTGCGCACGACGACCGCCTTCATGACGTCGCCCTTCTTCACGCGGCCGCGCGGAATAGCCTCTTTCACGGATACGACGATAATATCGCCCACGGAAGCGTATTTGCGCTTCGAACCGCCGAGAACCTTGATGCACATCACGCGACGGGCGCCGGAATTATCGGCGACGTCAAGATTCGTCTGCATCTGGATCATGGCTTTGATCCTTTCCTTTGTTTCAGACAGGTTTCCGGGTCAAGGCACGATTGCCCCCCGGACTACGCCTGACGGGGATCTCATGTCCCCTGCCCTTCAAATGTCGAGAGAGGCGGTCGTATACACGAACCGCCCCTATCGGACAACCCCAAACGGAAGCTTTTTAAGCTTTCGTCTGGTCGACGAGCACCCAGGTCTTGAGTTTGGAGAGCGGCTTGGTCTCTTCGATGGAGACCATATCGCCCACCTTGGCCTTATTGGCCTCATCATGAGCGTGGTAGTTCTGCGTCTTACGCACGGTCTTCTTCAAAACCGGGTGCGTGAAACGACGCTCCACCTTCACGACGACCGTCTTGTCCTGCTTATCGCTGACAACGACGCCCTGCAAAACGCGCTTCGGCATCTTGATTTCCTCTTAAGCCTTAGCCGCAGCGGCCTTCTGGCGCTGCAGCGTCTTGACGCGGGCGACGTCCCGGCGGACTTCGCGGACACGTCCGGTGTTCTCGAGCTGGCCGGTGGCGCGCTGGAAGCGGAGGTTGAACTGCTCCTTCTTCAGGTTCAGCAACTCATCCGACAGCTGATCAGCGGACATTGCCTTAAGGTCAGAGAATCTCTGCTTGGTCTTCATGATTCTCTCTCCTTACTCGGCAATGCGCTGGATGAAGCGTGTCTTGATCGGGAGCTTCGCTGCGCCGAGGCGCAGGGCCTCGCGAGCGATGTCCTCGGACACGCCGTCGATCTCGAACATGATGCGGCCAGGCTTAACCTTGGCTGCCCAATATTCGGGAGCGCCCTTACCCTTACCCATACGCACTTCGGTCGGCTTCGTCGACACCGGCACGTCCGGGAAGATGCGGATCCACACCCGACCCGCACGCTTCATGGCGCGGGTGATGGCGCGGCGAGCCGCCTCGATCTGACGAGCGTTGACACGCTCGGGTTCCATCGCCTTCAGGCCGAACTGGCCGAAGTTGAGGTCCGTACCGCCCTTCGCAGTGCCGGAAATGCGGCCCTTGAATTGCTTACGGAACTTGGTTTTCTTCGGTTGCAACATGGCAAACCTCTCCTGACCTCTCCGTTACGCCGCGTGCTCGCGGCGGCCACCAGAGCGGCCTCCTTCGTCGTTCATCCGCTTGTCCTGGGCCATCGGATCGTGCTCAAGGATTTCGCCCTTGAAGATCCAAACCTTGATGCCGCAGGTGCCGTAGGTCGTAAACGCGGTGGACACGCCGTAATCGACGTCCGCACGCAGCGTATGCAACGGAACGCGACCCTCGCGGTACCACTCGAGGCGGGCGATTTCAGCGCCACCCAGGCGGCCGGAGCAGTTGATACGGATGCCCTCTGCGCCCAGACGCATCGCCGACTGAACGGCGCGCTTCATGGCGCGGCGGAAAGCGACGCGACGCTCGAGCTGCTGAGCGATCGAGTCCGCCACCAGGGTGGCGTCCACTTCCGGCTTACGGACTTCGACGATGTTGATCGCCACATCCGCGTCCGTCATCTTGGCGACGGTCTTGCGGAGCTTCTCGATGTCGGCACCCTTCTTGCCGATCACCACGCCCGGACGACCCGAGTGGATGGTGACGCGGCACTTCTTGTGCGGACGCTCGATCACGATCTTCGAAACGGCGGCCTGCTTCAGCTGCTTCATCAGAGCTTCGCGGATCGCCATATCCTCGTGCATCAGCTTGGCGTACTCGCCCTTGCCGGCGAACCAGCGCGAGTCCCAGGTCCGGTTGATGCCGAGCCGAAGACCGATCGGGTTAACTTTCTGACCCATCTGGTTCTCCTTTATGCCTGTTCGGCAACTTCGCGAACCACGATCGTGAGGTTCGAGAAGGGCTTTTCGATACGAGCACCCCGGCCACGGGCCCGGGCGTGGAAGCGCTTCATGACGAGCGCCTTGCCAACGAATGCCTGGCTGACGACGAGATCGTCCACATCGAGGTTGTGGTTGTTCTCGGCATTGGCGATGGCGCTCTCGAGGCACTTCTTCACATCGCGAGCGATGCGCTTACGGGAGAACTCGAGATCGGCGAGAGCCGTCGAAACCTTCTTGCCGCGGATAAGAGCCGCAACAAGATTGAGCTTCTGAGGGCTGACGCGCAGCATGCGAGCGACGGCTTGCGCCTCGGTGTCGCTCAATGCGCGAGGAGTTGCGGCCTTACCCATCTTACTTCCTCTTCGCCTTCTTGTCCGCCGCGTGGCCGTGGAAGGTGCGGGTCGGCGAGAACTCGCCGAACTTGTGACCCACCATTTCCTCGCTCACGTTGACGGGAATGTGCTTCTGACCGTTGTAGACCCCGAACGTGAGGCCCACGAACTGCGGGAGGATCGTGGAGCGACGGCTCCAGATCTTGATGACCTCGTTGCGACCCGAAGAACGGGCAGCATCGGCCTTCTTGAGGAGGTAACCGTCGACGAACGGACCCTTCCAAAGCGAACGTGCCATGACGTGCCTCTATCCTTACTTCTTACGAGCGTGACGGCTCGACACAATAAACTTGTCGGTCCGCTTGTTCGAACGGGTTTTCTTGCCCTTGGTGGGAACGCCCCACGGCGACACCGGATGGCGGCCACCGGAGGTACGACCCTCACCACCACCGTGCGGGTGGTCGATCGGGTTCATGGAAACGCCGCGGTTGTGCGGACGCTTGCCAAGCCAGCGGTTACGGCCGGCCTTACCGAGCGAGGTGTTCATGTGATCGGGGTTCGACACCGCGCCGATGCTAGCGAAGCACTGGCCATGGACCATGCGCTGCTCGCCGGAATTCAGGCGGACCGTCACGTAGCCCTGGTCACGACCCACGATCTGAGCGTAGGTGCCGGCAGAGCGGGCAAGAGCGCCGCCGCGGCCGATCTTCAGCTCGACATTGTGGATGATCGTTCCCACCGGCATGTTGCCGATCGGCATGGCGTTGCCCGGCTTGATGTCGACTTGCTCGCCGGCCGACACCTGATCGCCGACAGCCAGACGCTGCGGAGCCAGGATGTAGGACTGCTCGCCGTCGGCGTAGCGGATCAGCGCGATGAAGGCGGTGCGGTTGGGATCGTACTCGATCCGCTCCACGACAGCCACATCGCCCATACGGCCACGACGCTTGAAGTCGACCAGGCGCAGGGTACGCTTGTGACCACCGCCGCGGAAGCGGACGGTGATGCGACCCAGGTTATTACGGCCGCCGGAGGAGCTCTTGCCCTCCGTCAGCTTCTTGACCGGCTTGCCCTTATAGAGCTCGCTGCGGTCGACGATCACCAGCTGGCGCAGGCCGGGGGTGATTGGTTTGAATGTTTTCAAAGCCATCGGATGACTCTCTCAACCGATCAGAGGCCCGTCGTGACGTCGATGGTTTGGCCCTCTTCGAGGGTCACAACCGCCTTCTTCACGTCCGACCGCTGGCCGCGGGTGCCGCGGAACAACTTCACTTTGCCTTTGGTGACGAGCGTGTTGACGCTCTTCACCTTGACATCGAACAGCTTCTCAACCGCTTCTTTGATCTGCGGCTTCGTTGCTTCCGGGCGCACCTTGAAGACGACCTTGTTCTGTTCGGACAGGGTCGTGGCCTTCTCAGTGATGACCGGGCTTACGATCACATCGTAATGGCGCGGGTCCAGGCTCATTTGAAGCGCGCCTCCAGCGCATCGACAGCCGCCTTCGTGAGAACGAGCTTCTCGCGACGCAGGATGTCATAGACGTTGATGCCCTGCACCGGCAGGACGTCGATGTTCGGGATGTTGCGAGCAGCCCGCTGGAAGTTCGTCTCGATCTCGGCGCCGCCGATGATCAGGGCGCTGCCGAGGCCGAGCTTACCGAAGCGCTCGACGAGAGCCTTCGTCTTGGGCTCGGAAAGCTTCACATCGTCGATAATGACGAGCGAGGCGTCCTTCACCTTKGACGAGAGGGCATGCTTCAGAGCGAGAGCACGGACCTTCTTGGGCAGGTCGTGAGCATGGCTACGAACCTGCGGGCCGAAGGCACGACCGCCGCCCCGGAACTGGGGAGCGCTCGCAGCGCCGTGACGTGCGCTACCGGTGCCCTTCTGCTTGTAAACCTTCTTCGTCGTACGATCGATGAGCGAACGGTTCTTCACAGCGTGCGTGCCGGCCTGGCGCTTTGCGAGCTGCCAGCGGACGCAACGGGCGAGCAGATCGGCGCGCGGCTCGAGACCGAAGATGGCCTCGTTCAGCTCGACCGAACCGGACGTGTTGCCCTCGAGCGTGGTGATATCAAGCTTCATCACGCATTCTCCTCTTGGGCCTGCTCAGCCTGGGGGGCCGGTGCAGCGTCATTGGCCGAGCGGAACGAGCCGGGCATCGGCACTTCCTTCGGCAGCTTGCGCTTCACCGCGTCGCGGACGAAGATCCAGCCGCCGGCAACGCCAGGAACGGCGCCTTCGACGAGGATCAGRCCGCGCTCGACATCGGTCGACACGACACGCAGGTTCTGCGTGGTGACGCGCTCGACGCCCAGGTGACCCGGCATCTTCTTGTTCTTGAACGTTTTGCCCGGATCCTGACGGCCACCGGTCGAACCAATCGAACGGTGGGAGACCGACACGCCGTGAGTGGCGCGAAGACCGCCGAAGTTCCAGCGCTTCATACCGCCCGCGAAGCCCTTACCGGTGGTGATGCCCGTGACGTCCACGAACTGACCGGCAATGAAGTGATCAGCGATGATCTCGGCGCCCACGGGGATGACAGCATCCTCGGAAACGCGGAACTCCGCGAGCTTGCGCTTCGGCTCGACCTGAGCGACGGCGAAACGCCCACGCTCGGCCTTCGAAACGTTCTTTACCTTGGCCTTGCCGACGCCGACCTGCAGCGCGGTATAGCCGTTCTTTTCCTTGGTCCGGTGGGCAACAACTTGGCAGCTGTCGACCTTCAGAACCGTGACTGGGATATGTTCACCGGCATCCGTGAAGATGCGGGTCATCCCGAGTTTCTGTGCAATGACGCCTGAGCGCATGTGCGTATCCTCTCGGCGTGTCTACCGAAAGCTCCAAGCCCAACGGCTTAGAGCTTGATTTCCACGTCCACACCAGCAGCAAGATCGAGCTTCATCAGAGCATCAACCGTCTGCGGGGTGGGGTCCACGATATCGAGCACACGCTTATGAGTGCGCATCTCGAACTGCTCGCGCGACTTCTTGTCGATGTGCGGCGAGCGAAGCACCGTAAAGCGCTCGATGCGCGTCGGCAGCGGGATGGGCCCGCGAACCTGAGCGCCGGTCCGCTTCGCGGTCGACACGATTTCGCGTGTCGAAGCGTCGAGGATCCGATGGTCGAATGCCTTAAGGCGAATACGAATGTTTTGACCGTTCATGGCTTATCCATTCAACAAGGGAAGCGGCCGGACCGTAACCC
>NZ_JBFUMH010000190.1:0-8629 GCF_054049475.1 Microvirga sp. P5_D2
TTTGGAAGAGCACGGCGCTTTTCGGATCGGGATGGCCGGGCTCGTCCCGGCCATGACGGGAAGCCGTTGGTCCCTCTAAATCTTCCGACACCTAGAAAAGCAAAAGGACGGTGGCTGAGCCCACCGTCCCCTTACTTGATCGACCATCGAATTTCGAAAGCCGATCTAATCCTTAAGCTGTGATCAGTCGGCGAGATGCTTCATCGGGTCGACCGGGGTCGCGCCCTTGCGGATCTCGAAGTGCAGCTGCGGCGAGGTCACATTGCCGGTCTGGCCAGAGGTGGCGATGACCTGCCCGCGCTTCACCTGCTCGCCGCGCTTCACGCTGAGCGAGCCGTTATGGGCGTAGGCCGAGACGAAGCCGTTCTCGTGGCGGACGAGCACGAGGTTGCCGTAGCCCTTCACCTCGCTGCCGGCGTAGGTCACTGTGCCGGCTTCAGCCGACTTCACAGGGGTGCCTTCTGGCACAGCGATGTTGATGCCCTCGTTGCCGCCATTGGCGCCGAAGCCTGCGATCACGCGGCCACGGGCCGGCCAGCGGAAATCACCGACGGAAACACTTGCGGTCTGCTCGGGCTCGGCCACCGGAGCCTTGGCTTCCGGCTGAGGAGCCGGCGCCGGAGCGACAGGTGCGGGTTTCAGGGGCTGAGCTTCGGGGAGCGCGGCGACCTTCTGGGGCTGCTGCGGCTCAAGAGGACGCGGCGCAGACACCAGCGGCTCAGGAGCAGCGGAAGCAACCTGCTGCGCCGGAGCGGGCTTCAGCGGAGCGGGAGTCTGTGCCTGCATCGGAGTAGCCATGCCGGGGCGAGTACGCGGGGCGGGCTGGACAGCGACCGGCTGCTCGTTGACGGCGACCTTGGTTTGGTCGACGAAGCGAACCTTCGGCTGCGAGGCCTGCTGTGCCGCCGGCATCGGGCGCGGCTGCTGCATCATGGGAGCGGAGGCAGGTGCGGAGGCCATGCGGCTCGGCTGGGACAGGGGCTGAGCCTGAATCGGGGGAAGCGCCTGGGCCTGCACGGAAGAGGTCGRCATCGGAGCCGCCGCATAAGACGGAGTTGCTTGAGACGCAGTCGGCGTACCGGGCGCCACGCGCTCGCTGTTGGCGAAGGGATTGGAGAACGGGTTCTCTGAGAACCTCATGCTATCTCCGCTGCAGGCTGCCGCAGCACTCCCGATCAAACTCACCAAAGCGATCCGCGACACAGCAACCCAATGTCCGGAACCCACACGCAAACGCATGACTTAAAACCCCAACCGCACGCAACTCGATGGGGCTATTAAAAGCCTGTTCAGGTTAAGCAACGGTTGACGAGGCGAATTTTGTCGTAACTGTGACGAAATATTTTTGCCCGACTCGGGCAAAGCATTTTTCGGCGAAGTGGATCCGGTTCGCCGCCAAAATATGCGGCCCAGCAAAGACGAGAGATGATTCCACCCAAGTGGAAGCGGCTCTAGAGAGTCGCCGCGATGCCGGTGACGAGCGGCGAGATACGCAAGGGCACGCCGATGTATTGGTTCAGCTCGCCATCCGCGAGCCGTTCGATCTGGAGGAGATGCGGCCCATCCTCCTGCGTAATCGCCCCCACGAGGCGCCCGCCCGGACCGAGGAGCGATGTCAGGTGGTCTGGAATTTCAGGCCGCGCACCGTTCAGGAGAATGCGGTCGAACCGCTCGCGTACGCGCGTTGCGAGCCCGTCGCCGATTTCCACGCGCACCTTACCCGCCTCGACAATCTCGAGATGCTGTGTCGCGCTGGCCGCCAATGTGTTGAAGCGTTCGACCGTTGTCACCTCCGCGCCGAGCCGCGCCATTAACGCGGTTACGTAGCCGGTGCCGGTGCCGACTTCGAGGATGCGCTGGCCGGGGGCGACGCGCAAAGCCAGCAGCATGGCGGCGACCGTTTGCGGGCCGGTCATAGTCTGTCCGCAAGGGAGCGGCAGGGCGACATCGGTACGCGCGAGATCGCGGAAGCGGCGCGGCGCGAAGAGATCGCGCGGCACAAGCTCCATCGCTCTCAAGAGCGCGGTATCGCGGATGCCTTTCGCGCGTAAAGACAGGATGAAGGACGCAACGCCGATGGCCTCTTCCTCGCTGCGCATCTCCGCATCCGATGAATAAGGCCCCTGGCTCATCGCGCTGTCACCATGATCAAGCGAAAGCCTGCGCGTAGCGCGTAAGCGTTGGCTCGTCGGTCATGTCGATGCGCAAAGGCGTGACCGAGATACGCCGGTTCGCGAGCGCCCAGAGATCCGTGCCGTTGCCGGGCGTGAAGGGACCACGCTCGAAGGCGATCCAGTAATAAGGGTTGCCGCGCCCGTCCTGACGCGCATCGAGACGCAGCAGATCCTGCGTGCGCTGTCCCTGATTGACCACCGCCGTACCTTCGACCTCGCCCGGTTCGCAATCGGGGAAGTTGACGTTGACGAGAATACCCTTGTCAATGCCCGCATCGAGAATCTTAGCGATGATCTTGGGCCCGTGATGCTCGGCGCATTGCCACTTCAGCGCATTGCGGCTTCCCGGCCCGTAGGCCTGCGAAAGCGCGATGGACGGAATGCCGAGCAGCGTGCCCTCGATGGCGCCGGCAACTGTGCCGGAATAAGTGACATCCTCAGCCGCGTTCTGCCCGCGATTGACGCCGGAGAGGATGAGATCGGGCTTATGCTCGCGCATCAATTCTCGGACGCCCATGATCACGCAATCGGTGGGCGTTCCCTTCACGGCGAAATGCCGGCCGGATATTTCGCGAAGGCGCAGCGGATCGTTGAGCGAGAGCGAATGCGCGACGCCGCTCTGATCCGTCTCGGGCGCGACGACCCACACATCATCCGAGAGTGCGCAGGCAATCGCCTCCAGGGTCTTCAACCCTGGAGCATGAATGCCGTCGTCGTTGGTGCAGAGAATGCGCATGTCAAACCTGACGCTCGATGCGGGTGACGCCACCCATGTACGGCTGCAACACGGCCGGGACCGAGACGCTGCCGTCCTCGTTCTGATAGTTCTCCAGAACCGCAACGAGCGTGCGGCCGACCGCGAGGCCCGAACCGTTCAGCGTATGCACGAAGCGCGGCGACTTCTCGGACGGCGTACGATAGCGCGCATTCATGCGGCGAGCCTGGAAATCGGAGCAGACCGAGCAGCTCGAAATCTCGCGATACATCCCCTGCCCCGGCAGCCACACCTCGATGTCGTAGGTCTTGGTCGAGGAGAAGCCCATGTCGCCGGTGCAGAGCGTCATGGTGCGGAACGGAAGCTCCAGTTTCTTGAGCACGTTTTCCGCGCAGTTAAGCATGCGCTCATGCTCATCGGCGGAGGTTTCCGGCGTCGTGATCGACACCAGCTCGCATTTCACGAACTGATGCTGGCGGATCATGCCGCGCGTATCGCGACCGGCGGAGCCTGCCTCGGCGCGGAAGCTCGGGGTGAGCGCGGTGAAGCGCAGAGGCAGTTCCTCCTCGGAGAGGATCTGCTCGCGCACGAGATTGGTGAGCGTGACTTCCGCCGTTGGGATCATGCCGTAGCGGGTGTCCTTGATCATCTTGGCGATGGCTTCGCGCGGCTGTCCTTCGAGGGCAGCACTCACGACCTGCTCAAGAGAATTGCCGGGAAAGGACCAGAATTGATCGTCCTCGAATTTCGGCAGCTGCGCGGTGCCGAACATGGCCTCGTCGCGCACCAGAAGCGGCGGGTTCACCTCCGTGTAGCCATGCTCAGTTGTGTGCAGGTCGATCATGAACTGGCCGAGCGCACGCTCCATGCGGGCAAGCCCGCCTTTCAGAACCACGAAGCGCGAACCCGACAACTTGGCGGCGGTCTCAAAGTCCATGAGACCTAGTGCCTCGCCGATCTCGAAATGCTGCTTGGCGCTATTGATCGTCGGCGGCGTGCCGAAGCGATGGCGCTCCACGTTGCCGTGCTCGTCACCGCCGACAGGCACATCGTCCTTCGGGATGTTGGGAATGGAGGTCAGCGCATCGAACAAGGCCGCCTCGGCGAAACGCTCGGTCTCCTCGAGTGCGGGCATCGTTTCCTTGATGCTCGCGACCTCGGCCATCAGTTCTTGCGCGCGCGCCTCGTCCTTCTTCGCCTTGGCCTGCCCGATCTCCTTGGACATGGCGTTGCGGCGCTCGGTGGCGGCCTGCAACGCGGAGATCGCGCTTTTGCGGGCATCGTCGAGGGCGATCAGCCGCGCGGACAGGGGCTCCATGCCCCGGTTCAGGAGGCCTTTGTCGAAAGCCGCGGGGTTTTCGCGGATGGAACGGATGTCGTGCATGGGACTGACTCGGGTCTGCTGAAATGAAGCGCCCTGCCCTTAACACAGACCGCTCCTTTGTTCACGCCAAGGATAAACGGCGTTCCAGAGGCTCTTTGAGAGCCCTATCCTTCCGCCTCGCGCGCAGCCTCGGCTTCCGCACGCTTTCTCTCGACCATGCGGACGGAGAAGATGGACGCCTCGTAAAGAAGCAAGGTGGGGACCGCAAGGGCGAACTGGCTGATCACGTCCGGCGGGGTCAGCACCGCCGCGAGCACGAAGACGACCACGATGGCGTAGCGCCGCTTGCTCTTCAGGAAATCCGAATCGATGATTCCGGCCCGGGCCAGCAGGGTTAGGACCACTGGAAGCTGGAAGCAGATGCCGAAGGCGAAGATCAGGGTCATGATCAGCGATAGGTACTCGCTGACCTTGGGCAGGAACTCGATTGCCGGCGCGTTCTCGGTTGCGAGCTGCTGCATGCCAACCGAAAAGCGCATGAGCAGCGGCATGGCGAGGAAGTACACGCAGGCGGCACCGATTGCGAAAAGTACCGGCGTCGCGACGAGATAAGGCACGAATGCCCGACGCTCGTTCTTATAGAGGCCCGGCGCCACGAACTTGTAGACCTGCATCGCGATCACGGGAAACGCGAGAAAGCCCGCGCCGAACGCGGCCACCTGGATCTGCGTGAAGAGATATTCGAGGCCGTGCGTATAGACGAGATGCGCCTTCTCGGGCGAGCCGACCGCGAAAACGTAAGGCCAGACGAGGATGTTGTAGATGTACTTCGCGCCGGCGAAGCAAATGAAGAACATCAGGACGAACGCGATCAGCGCCCTGATCAGGCGCGAGCGCAACTCGGTCAGATGCTCGATCAGAGGCGCGCGCGAAGCCTCGACCTCATCGTCTTCAACGGCCATGGTCATCCGGCTTTCGCGTCCGATTTTTCTTGAGAATTGGCTGTAGCGGCCTGGTCGTTCGCAGGAACGTCCTGTGCGGCAGGGATGTCCTGCACAGCCTGCGCCGCAGCCCTTTTTTGGATCTCGATCTCGGCTTCGCGGCGAAGGGATTCCTGAATCTCCGCCGCCGGATCGTTCATCGGCGGGGGCGGAAGATCGACCAGCGGCTCGACGGGCGCGGGCACCCTGCCCTCCACGATGGCCTGGATCGAAGCGTCGCCCGTAGGCTCAAGCTTGTCCGCCGGGACCGGGGCCTCGACGGAGGTCTTCAGCTCGTCGCGAATGGTCTGGATCGGATTGAAGGTCTTGCCGTTCATGGACGTGACGGAGTCGTTCACGCCCTGGATCTGCTTCTTGACGTCGTCGAGATCGGCCTCGCGCATGGCCTCGTTGAACTGACCCTGGAACTCCAACGCCATACGGCGCAGCTTTCCCGTCACCTGTCCGATCGTGCGCAAGGCACGCGGCAGGTCCTTCGGGCCAATTACGATCAGCGCCACCGCGCCGATCACCATGACCTCACCCCAGCTCATGTCCAACATGGCGTGGCCCCGACCCTGCCTTTACGCATGACAGCCGAAAAGGGCTGTCGACAAAAACTCAACCGACCTTGTGGTCCGTCGTGGCGGCATTCGTGGGAGTGCCAGCCTGATGATCGATGGTCCGCACCGGCTCGGCCGGCTGAGCGGGCTTTGCCGCCGTCGTCTCGTCCTCGGACATACCCTTCTTGAAGGCTTTGATGCCTTTGGCGACATCGCCCATCATGTCGGAGATCTTGCCGCGTCCGAACAACAGGACAACGATCAGACCGACGACGATCCAATGCCAAATACTTGCGCCACCCATGGCAATCCTCCTGCGCCTCGAAAAGGCGCGGCTTTGAAATGTAAACTTGCGGCCAACCTATGCGTCGGACGCGGCGAAAACAAGGACATCCTTTGGATCAACCTCGATCCCGATATCCTGTCCTTCCTTCAATCCAACGTGATCGTGAACCCGCGCCTGCAAAGGCCGGTCCACGCCCTGAACGTCGATATGGACCAAGTCGACTTCCCCAAGGAAGCGACGAGACACCACACGTCCCGGCAGGCAGAAGCCCGGCGGTTTCAGCTTGAGCCCCTGCGGCCGCACGCAGACCACGGCCGGACCGTCCGCAAGCCCGGGCGCCGGGAAGACACCGACCGGGCAGCTCACCTGACCGTTGCGCACGATGCCTTCGATCTCATTGAAATCACAGAAGAAACGGGCCGCAAAAAGGCTGACCGGATTCCGGTAGATCTCCTCCGCCTCGCCTTGCTGGATGATGGTGCCGGCGCGCATGAGCACGATCCGGTCCGCGATCCGCATCGCTTCCTCCGGGTCGTGCGTCACGACGATGGTCGTAGCGCCCGTTTCTCTCAAGATTGCGACAGTCTCGTCCCGGATTGCATCGCGCATACGGCGGTCGAGGTTCGAGAACGGTTCGTCCATGAGCAGGACACCGGGTCGCGGGGCGATGGAGCGGGCAAGCGCCACGCGCTGCTGCTCGCCGCCCGACAATGTGTGTGGATATTCGTTGGCGTAATGCTCGAGCCCGACGCGGGAGAGCGCCCGGCGAGCCGCCACATCGGCCTCGGAGGTGGAAAGGTCCTTCAGGCCGAACTTGATGTTCTGGAGAATCGAGAGATGCGGGAACAGGGCATAATCCTGAAACATCAGGCCGATGCCCCGCCGTTCCGGCTCTACGAAGGCCGCCGATCCGCTGACCTCCAGCCCGTCCATAAGCACGCGGCCCGCAGTCGGTACCTCGATTCCTGCAGCAATCCGTAGGAGAGTGGTCTTGCCGCAGCCGGAATGGCCCAGAAGGCACACGAGTTCGCCCGGCTCGACCGTCAGCGACACGCCTTTGAGGGCTTCGGCGGCATTGTAGGTCTGGACGATATTCTCGAAGCTCAGCTGAGCCGGGATCGACGCACCCGCCGTGCCACGCAAGCCCCAGCGGGGCAGACGGAAGCGGTCACGAGCCCCGGGGCTGCCGCTCATTCCTCGCCCGCCTCACCTGCCTCGGTCTTGTGCATGTCGAGAGGCTCTTGGAACAGGTCGTCCTGATCGAGCGGGTCCTCATCCTCACGTAGCGCATCGGCATCGGAGGGCACCGGAACCGTGAGATCCGAGGGAACGCGGCCCTCGATGAAGCCCGCGCCTTTCAGCTCTTCGAGGCCCGGCAGGTCCTCGATGGCGTCGAGGCCGAAATGCTCCAGGAATGCCGGCGCCGTGCCGTAGGTAACGGGGCGGCCCGGCACCTTGCGGCGCCCGCGAAGGCGGATCCAGCCCGTTTCGAGCAGGAGATCGAGCGTGCCCTTGGAGGTCGCCACACCTCGGATCTCTTCGATCTCGGCACGCGTCACGGGCTGGTGATAGGCGATGATCGACAGGGTCTCCATGGCCGCGCGGGAGAGCTTGCGCTGCTCCACCACGTCACGGGCCAGCACGAACGAAAGATCGCTCGCGGTGCGGAAGGCCCATTTACCTGCAACGCGGACAAGATTGACACCGCGCAGGGCATAAAGCTCTTCGAGATCGGTGAGGATCTTCCCGATATCCGCGCCTTCCGGCAGACGTCCGGCCAGCTCGTCGGCGCCCAGCGGCTCGGCGGAGGCGAACAGGAGCGCCTCGGCGACGCGCATCGCCTCGCCGTGATCGGGCACATAGGTTTCGACGGAAGCCTCGGCTTCCGCGATATCAGTGGTTTCGTCCATCATCCTTTAAGCTCCTGTCTCAGCTGGGTCCGCGGCGGGCTTGACCCAGACCGGAGCGAAAGCTTCATCCTGCCTCATGGTGAGCTTGCCCTCGCGCACCATTTCCAGGGTCGCGGACAAGGCGGAGGCCATGACGGTCGACCTCATAGAGGGCTCGACCATGTATTCCACAAGGTAAGTATCCAGCGTTACCCAATCGCTCAAGTGCCCGACAAGCCGCTCCAGGGCGTCGCGGGCATCGATCAGCGACCAGACATTGCGCTTGTGCAGGGAAACGCGGCTGTTGAACTGCACCTGACGCTGCTGGGCATAGGCCTTGAGCAGGTCATAGAGGGTGGCCTCGTAACGGGCATCGCGGTTGACGATCACCGGCTCCGGCGCGCCCCTGGCGAAAATATCCCGGCCCAGAATCGAGCGCTCGCCGAGTTTCTTGGCGACTTCGCGGATCGCCTCCAGGCGGCGCAGGCGCAAGGCAAGCGCGGTCGCCAGCTCCTCGGCGCTCGGCTCCTCGCCCTTCGGAGGCTCCGGCAGCAGGAGGCGGGATTTCAGGTAGGCGAGCCAGGCCGCCATGACGAGGTAATCGGCCGCAAGCTCCAGGCGCATGCGGCGCGCCTCTTCGATGAAGGAGATGTACTGCTCGGCGAGCGCCAGGATCGAGATGCGGTGCAGGTCCACCT
>NZ_JBFUMH010000191.1:0-8625 GCF_054049475.1 Microvirga sp. P5_D2
AACCAGTGCAGGTTCAGGCACTCGTCCCGCAGGCCTGCTCCGAGATGCCGACCTGCCGGATCAGGTCGGCCACCGGCAATCCCAGTTCCGCCTGCTTCAGGACGGCCACGATCTGCTCGACCGAAAATCGCTTCTTGCGCATGACAAACCTCCTTCGTCCCAAAAAGGAAATCTGCCGAGAAAACTAACATAAGAGCTGGACCACTTCCCCCGTGTCACCTCACGCATTCAGAAGGTCTATCCAGCCGCTGTGCAACTGGTGCCTTCGACGACCACACGCGGACGCCCTCGTAAGACGCTCATTCCGGATCAGGAATCCGTCTCCGCAGGAGTGATGCTGGCACCAGCGCAGTGGCGCCGGATCACCTGGCGGCGCGGCACCAGAGGGCCCTTGYAGGCGAGGTTTGCCGCCGTACGGGTGCGGGTGGCCGACGGGCCAGCGGTTCAATTGGGCGGACGGGCCACCCAGCATCTACCGGGTGAGGAGGTTTGGTTGGTGGGCGAACATCGTTCCTCGGGCGAGTGCAAGTACTATCTATGCAACCTTTCGCCCGCTGTCTCACTGAAGCGGCTGGCGTCCCTGATTAAGGCGCGCTGGGTGTGTGAGCAGGCGCACCAGCAGCTCAAGGAAGAGCTTGGGCTCGATCACTTCGAGGGCCGCTCATGGCGCGGCTTGCATCGGCATGCGCTGATGACGTATCTGTTTCTGCAGCATCTGCGCCTGCAATCTGCGCCGCGGGAAAAAAAGAAATACCGGCGGGCCTCCGCCGCAACCGAGCTTGCCAGCTATTCGACGTCTGCTGCTTGATCACGTCGCACACGCAATGCGTTTGCGATGTCCATTCTGCTGGGCCCGTTTCACTCTGGGCCTAACAATGGGAGTGCCAAATGTATGGTCCGGCCGTGCGTTGCAAGATGAATTTGGTAGACTGACGAACGTGAGAGCTGCATCAATGTATTAGGCCTCTGTGTGGAGCCTCAGCTCCGGGCCAGCATGGAAATCCGCGCGCTTCCAAGACTGACTAGTAGTAAGACCTCTATGGGCCACTTTGGCACCAAGTCTTGTGGTTGCGCCGGGCAGACCGTTCGTCCATCTCCTTCGTCATCTCGCAGACCTCGGCGGGACAGCCGCTGATTAGATCATCGACTTCATCGTCGTCTCCTCAGGGCTGATGGCTATCGGTTGGGTCTGAAGCGCTCTTACGCGGCATGAGAGACGCTCCTCGGCTGGTACGCATGGCCGCGGGCCAGCACTGCCCAGGCAATGCGGGCGAGCTTGTTGGCTAAGGCAATCACCAGCATGTTGCGATGCAGCCTCCGGCCCGCGGTCTCGATCCACGGCCACAGGCTCAGCCTTGCTGCATGCGGGCGACTCACCAACACGATGTGAGCGGCCTGCACGAACAGCGTCCGCAGGTACGTGTTGCCGCGCCTGGAGATCTTGCCCAGGATCGTGCGGTCGCCGGTCGATTCCTGCTTCGGCACCAGCCCGAGCCAGGCGCCAAAATCCCGCCCCTGTTTGAACCCGGCACCCGTGCCGATCGCCGCCACCATGGCGGATGAGATGATCGGCCCCACGCCCGGGACGCTCATCAGGCGCTGACAGTGCTCGTCCTGGGCAGCGAGCGCCTCGATCTCGGCCGAGACATGGGCGATGCGCTCATCCAGCCGGTGCCAGTCCTCCATCAGGTCAGAGATGAGGCGCACCAGCCGGGGCGAGAGGGCGTCAGAGGACGAACCCAGAATGCCGGGCAGCGCCTGCCGCAAGGGCGCGAAGCCCTGGCGCACGGTGATGCCGCGCTCGAGCAACAGACCACGGATCTGGTTGGTCACGCCGGTGCGCTGACCCACCAGGCGCGAGCGGACCCGGTGCAGGGCGAGCAGATCCATCTGCTCGGGCGTCTTGATCGCCACGAAGGACATGGTCGGCCGCTGCACCGCCTCCGCGATGGCTTCGGCATCCCGGTAATCGTTCTTATGCCCCTTGAGGAACGGTTTGACGTACTGGGCCGGGATCAGGCGTACGTCGTGACCGAGCGCTTGTAGCTGGCGCCCGATGTGATGGGCGCCAGCGCAGGCCTCCATGCCGATCAGGCACGGCGGAATGTTGGCCAGGCGCTGCGGGAGCTGGGTCCGGGAGAGCTTAATGCGCAGCACGATGGCGCCACGTTCATCCTGACCGACGAGGTGGAAGCTGTTCTTGCCGAGATCGATGCCCAGGGTGGCAATCGCAGCAGAGGAAGAAGACCGTGACATGAGACGTGCTCCTTGCGTGGCTCGAAGCCCCACAGCTTACAGGCAAGCGGGGCAGGAGCACGGCCGGACCATCCCATTAGTAGTGCTAGCTATAAGCCGCCTGAACCAATTGCGATTGCAAAGATCCAGACGGCCTTGGTTAAGAGCTGATCAGCAATTTAGGTTTTGTCTGATGCCCCAAAACCACCACCCGTTGGTGTGCGCACAATAATGGCTTCACCTGCACCGATTTGGGTCTGATCGCATCCCCCAAGCCGCTCAAGATTCCCATCCTTTCGGCGCACCCAGTTCTCGCCCAACTGACCAGGATCGCCTCCGGCAAGCCCGAATGGACGCACCCGTCGATGACCCGATAGGATGGCGCAGTTCATTGGCTCCAAGAATCGGATGGTGCGCGAGGTTCCGTTGCCGGCATTCCAGTGACCGCGTCCTCCCGAGTTGAGGCGGATATGGAAGTCTTCAAGGACAACCGGATAGCGTACCTCAAGAACTTCGGGATCCGTGAGACGGGAGTTCGTCATATGGGTGTGGACGGCATCGGATCCATTGAACCCGGGTCCTGCCGGAGCACCGGAGCAGATCGTCTCGTAGTATTGGTACACATCATTGCCGAAGGTGAGATTGTTCATGGTTCCCTGCGCAGCGGAGAGTGCCCCAAGAGCACCAAACAGGCAATTCGTCACCGCCTGACTGACCTCCACATTGCCTGCAACGACCGCGGCAGGATATTGCGGCGAGAGCATCGATCCTTCCGGAATTATGAGGTTGATCGGGCGCAGGCACCCTGCATTCATGGGGATGTTGCCCTCAACCATGACCCGGAACACGTACAGAACCGCGGCACGAGCCACCGGCTCGGGAGCATTAAAGTTGTCGGACCGCTGGGGCGACGTTCCGGTAAAATCGACAGTAGCCTCTCTGCGCTCGTGATCGACCGTGATCTTGACGCGGATGAAGCAGCCTTGATCCATCTCATACTCGAATGAAGAGTCGGACAGTGCATCGAGCACCCGTCGTACGCTTTCGTCGGCGTTGTCTTGGACGTGCCCCATATAGGCTTGCACAACATCGAGTCCGAAGTGGTTGACCATACGCCTCAACYCCGCCACGCCCTTCTCGTTAGCGGCGATCTGCGCCTTCAGGTCGTTGACGTTCTGGATGACGTTACGCACAGGATATCGTCCCCCCAGCAGAAGCTGCCTCAGCTCCTCCTCGAGGAAGCGTCCCCGGTCCACCATCTTTAAGTTGTCGATGTAGACGCCTTCTTCCTCAATAGTCGTCGCAAGCGGCGACATTGAACCAGGCGCGATGCCGCCTACGTCGGCATGGTGGCCTCGCGATGCCACGAAGAATAGGATCGTTTCTCCTGCCGTGTCGAAGACGGGGGTGACCACCGTGATGTCGGGCAGATGCGTGCCGCCGTTATATGGCGCATTAATTGCGTATACGTCGCCCGGTCGGATATTGTCRCCATGAGCACGGATTACGCTTTCGACGGACCGGTCCATGGACCCCAGATGCACGGGCATGTGAGGTGCGTTGGCGACCAAGCGGCCTTGTGCGTCGAAAACGGCGCACGAGAAATCCAACCGCTCCTTGATGTTCACAGAGTAAGCGGTGTTCTGGAGCGTGACGCCCATCTGCTCAGCGATCGACATGAAGAGATTATTGAAGACCTCGAGCATGACTGGATCTGCTTTCGTCCCAATGGCCGGAACCAAGTGAGCTGCCTCGGTCCGGCGCATCACCACATGGTTCTTCATCGTAATTTCCGCGGACCAACCGGGCTCGATCACGATGGTTTGATGCGGCTCAATCAGGAGTGCCGGGCCCGCAAGGCGCTTACCGGGAGCCAGATTTTCCCGGTGATAGACAGCAGCATCGTGCCACTTGCCTTGGGAGAAGAACCTCGTTTGGGCCGTTGGCTCCGCATTTTCCGTGGAGATTGGCAGGTCCGGCTCGTCGGCAGGTTGGCCGCCGCCGACAGCCTCTACCGAAACGGCCTCGATGCTGAGATGTCTCGTCTCGTCGATGAAGCCGAAACGCGCGCGGTGGGACGCTTCGAAATCCTTCCTCATGCTCGCGATGTCTGAGAAATCAACGGTCAGCGACATGTCAGTACCTGCGTAACGAACATGTGCGCGCTGATGAACGGTGATGTCAGTGGCAGGAACCGATTGTTGCAGCAATTCCTCCCGTGCGCCGTGGGAGAGTTCCGCGAGAATTTGAGTTGCACTCTCAACTCCTACTCCGTCGAGCGGCGCCTCAACCGTGCGCTGACGGGTGGCCCGGATGTCCGCGAGGCCCATGCCATAGGCGGAGAGAAGTCCGGAGAAAGGATGGATCATCACCGTCTTCATGCCGAGGGCATCGGCCACGAGACATGCATGCTGTCCACCAGCCCCGCCGAAGGACTGGAGCGCGTATTCGGTCACGTCATAGCCCCGTTGTACGGAGATCTTCTTGACCGCATTGGCCATGTTCTCGACGGCAATGCGGATGAATCCATCCGCAACAGCCTCTGCCGAGCGACCATCCCCGATGAGGTCGGCCATTTCGCTGAACCCCTGTTGGACGGATTCAACGTCGAGCGGCTCGTTGCGATTGGGGCCGAAGATGGCGGGAAAGAAGCTCGGGTCGAGCTTGCCGGTCATGACATTGGCATCCGTCACCGCAAGCGGGCCGCCACGGCGGTAGCAAGACGGGCCTGGATTGGCGCCGGCCGAGTCTGGACCGACCTGGAACCGCGAGCCGTCGTAGTGAAGAATCGATCCGCCACCTGCGGCAACGGTATGAATCAGCATCATCGGAGCACGCATGCGCACTCCTGCTACCTCGGTTTCGAGGGTGCGCTCGTACTCACCGTCAAAATGCGACACGTCGGTGGACGTGCCGCCCATGTCGAAGCCGATGATCCTGTCAAACCCAGCAATGCGGGCGGTCTCGACGCATCCAACGACGCCGCCGGCAGGGCCGGAGAGAATCGCGTCCCGGCCATGGAAAAGATGGGCGTCTGTAAGACCTCCCGAGGACATCATGAACATGAGACGGGCTGTACGCTCAGCCTCGTCACCCAGCTCCGAGGCAACCTGATCGACATAGCGGCGCAGTACCGGTGACAAATAAGCATCGACCACGGTCGTGTCGCCGCGACCCACTATCTTCATCAGGGGGCTGACCTCATGCGAGGCCGAGACCTGGGTGAATCCTACCTCGCGCGCAATCGCGGCGACGGCCTGCTCGTGCGCCGGGTAGCGATAGGAATGCATGAAGACGACAGCACAAGCGCGAATGCCTTCCGCATATGCGGCGGAAAGCTGCTGGCGGACAAGGTCGAGATCCGGCTCCGCCTCGATGGTGCCGTCAGCGAGGACCCTTTCATCAACCTCGAGCACACCCTCATAGAGCTGCTCCGGCTTGGCGATGTTCTTCGCAAAAATATCGGCACGTCCCTGGTATCCGATCTTGAGCGCGTCGGCGAAGCCTTTCGTAATGACGAGCAGGGTGCGATCGCCTTTGCGCTCCAGCAGGGCATTCGTTGCGACTGTCGTTCCCATTTTCACGGTAGCGATCTGCTCCGTCGGCAGGGAATCGCCGACTGGAATCCCCAGCAACTCGCGGATGCCGTGGATTGCCGCGTCACGATAAGCCTCAGGGTTCTCGGAGAGTACTTTATGCGCGAGAAGTGCTCCGTCAGGCCTACGCGCGACGATATCAGTAAAAGTCCCGCCGCGGTCGATCCAAAAGTCCCACTTCCCGGAATTCATGGTGTTCCCCTATGCTGGATATAATAAGCGCATGAAATGTAGATAAATCGTCTATAAACTGTCAATGTTTCTTCGCGGAAACGGCATCCATTCACGGAGCTTGCAACTATGTCCCCGCTTTCGAAGGCCACGGGCCCTATCGTTTCTTCCGCTCATCTGGCGTCGGGTGTGCTGCCAGCCCTGTCAGAGTTCGAGTTTGGTCTGATCCTCGCGTCACATGCCTTTCACCGCTGGATCGTGCGCGGCATGGCCGCTGCAGGATTGTCCGATTTGTCGCCGACCGACATCTTCGTGCTCCACTCCGTGCATCACCGATCCAAACCGAAACGCCTGGCCGATATCTGCTTGGTCCTGAACATCGAAGACACTCATGTAGTGAGCTACTCGGTCAAAAAACTCGAGCGGCTCAAGCTCGTCATGAGCAAGAAAGTGGGCAAGGAAAAGTTGATCTCGGCCACCGAGGCAGGATCCGAAGCCTGCGAGGAGTATAAGGCGATACGAGAAACGCTTCTTGTCGGCCCGGTCGCCTCTCTCGGCCTGGAGATGGAGACCCTGTCACGATTGGCGAGTCAGATGCGGACCTTGTCAGGGTATTACGATCAGGCCACGCGCGCCGCGGCATCCCTCTAGATACGAACGCACAGAAGGCTGAAAGGAAAGTCATGGAACTCAAAGAGGTCGAGGCTTTCTACTGGAGCGCTACGCTGCACAGTTTCTCGAAGGCCGCCATTCGGCTGGATACGTCTCAGCCCACCATCTCGGCACGTGTCGCGTCTTTGGAAAGGCGGCTCTCTCATTACCTGTTCGATAGAAGCGGACGCGAAGCAAAGCTCACACCCAAGGGTTTGGAGATGCTCGCTTGGGCGGAACGCATCCTCAGTCTGCAGCAACAGGCAATCCACGCTATGTGCGGCGGGATTGGCACTGAAGGTATCGTTCGCGTAGGCACCTCCGAGACTATCGTGCATACATGGCTGCCCGATTTTATCCGCGCCTTCGAAGTAAAGTTTCCGCGCCTCAGCCTGGAGCTGACTGTCGATACCACGCCTAATTTGCGAGATGGTCTCGCCGGACAGGAAATCGACCTCGCTTTTCTTCTTGGCCCTGTTCCCGATCCCTCGATCCAGAGCCGAACGCTCTCGAATTACAAACTCAGCTTTGTTGCAGCACCCCGTCTTGGGTTCCTCGGGCGGCCTGTTACAATCGAGGATCTCGCGGACGTCACGATCATCACCTACGGTCGCAGGACGCGACCGACCATTGCCCTAGCGGATCTCTTCCGTTCGTCTGGAATGACACCGCCAAGGATGATTACGTCCGCCTCTCTCTCAGCGAACATTCGGCTTGCGGTCTCCGGGGCTGGAGTAGCGATTCTCCCGCCTGCTCTTATCCAGGACGAAATCGCGTCTGAAAGACTCGAAGTCATAAAGACAGACATCGTGATGGATCCGCTCAAGTTCACGATCTCGTACTGCAAGGCGCTGTCGAACCCAGTCCTTGAGGCGGCTGCCGAGCTTGCTATCCGCATCGCTCAGACGACTTATCAGGAAAACTGATTGGTTGCTCAGGTGTCGGGGCTATTGATTGTCATTGCCTACCGAGCCTTAATGGATCGCAAGAAGATTAATTAAATTACCCTGAGGAATGTTATATGATTACAGCAGCGCAACGTGCAGACTTGGAACTGGCGACAGGACTCGATGTGCGACTTGCCGCACGCAGCGGTACTCTGCGAGATCAGACGTCAGGCCTTGCGCGCGGACACGTACAGGGCAATCTCGCCATCCTTCCGGCGGATCTGGCTTCGTCCTTCCTGCGGTTCTGTCAAAGAAACCCCAAAGCCTGCCCGCTGATCGGCATATCTGAGCCCGGTGACCCGCGCGTCCCGGAAGTGGGTGCAGATCTCGATATTCGCACGGACCTTCCTCTCTATCGCGTGTGGCGTGAGGGTGAACTCGTCGACGAAGTGACGGATGTCTCCTCGGTCTGGCGCGATGATCTGGTGTCGTTTATTATTGGGTGCTCGTTCTCGTTCGAGGAAGCGCTCATGGCGGATGGAATCGTCCTTCGGCACATCGCCGAGGGTACGAACGTACCGATGTACCGGACCAACATTCCCACTCAGCCGAGCGGCCCTTTCCATGGTCCGCTGGTCGTTTCCATGCGCCCGCTCAAGCCCGCCGATGCGATCCGCGCGGTTCAGATCACATCGCGTTTTCCTGCTGTACACGGAGCGCCAGTCCATCTCGGAAAACCGGAGATGATCGGGATTAAGGATCTCAATGTTCCCGATTACGGGGAGCCGGTTCGTGTGGCCGATGATGAGATCCCTGTTTTTTGGGCATGCGGCGTCACTCCACAATCCGTGGTCGCAGCAGCCCGTCCTTCCTTCGCCATCACGCATGCGCCGGGCTACATGCTGGTCACCGATCTGAAGAATAGTCGGCTTGCGAATGGCTAAGGCAATAACAGAAGAACCGAACAATCACAGAAGGGTAACAGCCATGAAAACAACCGCCTCGCTTGTCACCGCGAGTATTCTCTCCCTATTCATCGTCGGCAGCGCGCTGGCTCAGGACCTGCCCAAGACCCACCTCAAAGT
>NZ_JBFUMH010000192.1:0-8514 GCF_054049475.1 Microvirga sp. P5_D2
AGAACAAGCGGTTGGGCGAGGTGCTGGCCTATATCAAGGAGCGGCAGGACCAGCTTCCTCGACCGAAGGTCAAGACCAACAGCGAGAAGACCGGCTACAAGCCGCGGGGTTCCAAACCGGGACGCAAGACTGATGTGATGTCCGATCCGGCCATCGCCGCCAAACGTGAGCGGGCACTGGCTCGCCTCGCCGCCGCGGAGTGACATTTCTGCTTTGCAGGCTAGCGGACATTTCAATCTGGCAGCCACAACGTGAGGACGAGAAGCCCCTTGAGGGCATTGAGCAATGTGCGTTCCGACACGGGCTTCTCCACCCACACAGCACCCATGAACGCAGGGATGAGGTTCTTGTCTGCGCGATGGCCGGAGTGGATGATGAAGGGTACGCCGCGCCGGGTAAGCTCAGTCGCAACGTCTATAGAAGAGCCGTCGAGCAGTGTGGTGTCGAGCAGCGCCAGGTCCGGCGTCTGATCCTCGAGCCATGCCAGCGCCTCGGCACACGTGCTGAACGAGCCACTCACGACATAGCCAGCGTCCTCCACGATGTTTTCTAAAGACATCGCTTGGATTACGTCATCTTCGAGGAGCAGGATGATGGGGGAGAGGGACATCGATTGTCGCCTAAGCGTCTGATTGAAGTGCCCAGAGGACGGCCATCGAAACGCTAGGAGGGCATCAGGACGCTACATCACTGATGTCAGCTTCACAGTGGCACGGATCAACCGCCACTCAAAATTAATAATCCGACGCTTGGAACCCGACCTGAACAAAGGAGTCATCTTTGCCCTGCATTACTCTATCTAGGCGAGTTCCATAAAGGGTGTTCTGCGAGTTACGCGCTATGAGTCAGCCCTATCGGGAGACGTCTTTTCGACAAGTGCAACACGATCAAGCTCTGCCCTGATCACTTGCGCCGTTTTGGATCCTACGCCAGGCATCTGCTCAATCCGGACAACGACAGCCTTTAGCTCATCAAGTGTCCCAATCTCAGCGTTCTGCAGCGCCTGCCAAGCCTTGTGGGGCAGACGGAGACCTCGAATAGGGCCGTGATAGCTTTGATTAACGTAAAGCATGCGCGTCACCTTTTGGCTTGTGAGATTTTAATCGAGAGAGAACACCACGAATGTGYGCGGCAACCTGTTCGTCGGCCTGCCGTTTCCTCGCTACGCGCGCTTCGCCGATCAAGGTTTCGGCGTCGATTGGGAAATCAGAGGGAGTGAGACCAGTCATCGATGCGCTCCGCACTACAGGCGGGAGCGCATAGCCCTCAGTCGCCGACGCCTGTGAAGCACAAGTCGGCGATAGCTCACATAGGGTCATATGTGAGGATGAGCCTATGGCTATTCCGAGCTATTCCAATGAGTTCCATAAACGCAGTTATCGGAACAGCAGGGCTCGAGCGCAAAATCACCCGTGCCCCTCACCTGGATAGGTGATAGGTTAAGCAGGCTAAGAGGTGCGAACACGAGGTCGCGCCATGACAGTCCGCCATCTTGCCCTTGCGGCAGCTCTTGCGCTGGTCCCCCCTAGCCGCGCTCGCGGAGCCCGTCGATTGTGCCGGGCACGGTACCCTTGATGCGACAAACCAGTCCGAACGTGGGGTGGTCCGCCCTCGCGACGATAATGGGATCCTAGAAGGCTGGCAGCACTCTCGTGGTGAAAGATGTGATGGAGAGCAGAAGTAAGAGATCCGATATGATGCTGTTCTAGCTCAACGGCACCTAACAGCAGCAAGAGACGACAGTTAGGTTAAGGCCTTCACCTCGTATTTCCTGGCGCAACAACTTTCGTGAACCTCATCTGAAAGGATCCGTGCCATGACGAACAGACCCTTTATCATCGATGACAGCGTTTGTACGGATGAGAATATCCACTTTGACACCGATGCCATAAGAGGCGGACGACAACATCTGTCTGTGGAGCGTGTGTCGATAGCCTCTGACGGCACCCAAGCAACCGGTGAGAGCTTACACCCCACGATTTCGGCTAACGGCCGCTATGTCACCTATGGCAGCTTCGCCTCAACCCTCGTCCCCGACGACACCAACGGCGCATATGACATCTTCATCTATGACCGGAAGACCAACACCATCGAGCGTATCTCCGTGGCCTCTGATGGCACCGAAGCAAACGGCTCAAGCTACGACCCCGAGATTTCGGCTAACGGCCGCTATGTGACCTATACCAGCGAGGCCTCGAACCTTGTCCCCGACGACACCAACCCTAGAGAGAACGGTACGGACATCTTCGTTTATGACCGGAAGACCAACACCACCGAGCGCATCAACGTGGCCTCTGATGGCACCCAAGCAAACGACCGGAGCTTCAGCCCCGAGATTTCAGCTAAGGGCCGCTATGTCACCTACACCAGCGACGCCTCGAACCTCGTCCCCGATGACACTAACAACGCTTGGGACATCTTCGTTTATGACCGGAAGACCAACACCACCGAGCGCATCAACATGGCCTCTGATGGCACTGAAGCAAACAGCTTCAGCTCCAACCCCGCGATTTCGGCTAACGGCCGCTATGTGACCTATGAGAGCCAAGCCTCGAACCTTGTCCCCGACGACACCAACGATACACAGGACATCTTCGTCTATGATCGGAAGACCAACACCACCGAGCGCATCTCCGTGGCCTCCAATTGCACTGAAGCAAACAGCGGCAGCTTCGACCCCGAGATTTCGGCTAACGGCCGCTATGTGACCTATACCAGCGAGGCCTCGAACCTCGTCCCGGATGACACTAACAACGCTTGGGACATCTTCGTCTATGACCGGAAGACCAACACCACCGAGCGCGTCTCCGTGGCCTCTGATGGCACCCAAGCAAACGAACGGAGCTTCAGCCCCGCGATTTCGGATAACGGCCGCCATGTGACCTATGGCAGCTTCGCCTCGAACCTTGTCCCCGACGACACCAACGGTACTGACCGATTTTCTGGAAGCGACGTCTTCGTGTTTGACCGGAAGACCAACACCACCGAGCGCGTCTCCGTGGCCCCTGATGGCACCCAAGCAAACGACCGGAGCTTCAGCCCCGCGATTTCGGCTAACGGCCACCATGTGACTTATGCCAGCTCGGCCTCGAACCTTGTCCCCGATGACACCAACAACACCGATGACGAGACGGGCGTGGATATCTTCGTGGCTTCAAGGTGGGATTGGTGGGTATAGGAGTCCAGGCTTACAAGATCTCTGACCCAGCTAACGTGCCCTCGCACACTTCGGCAGGGTGGATCGGTGCCCACCCTGCACCCTCCTCTGAAACATCTTGATGCTCAGTAAAGAGGATGCCGGATCCGTGGGCCTAAGAGCGCCGCAGGTGAAGGCCATCCCGATCCTCGCCGCTTGACTTGGGCCAGGGTCTTGAGCGCATTCCATAAACGCAGGCGCCGTCCACACACGGCCTTACGCGAAATTCGCTTTATGATACGAGAAGGTCGCGTTCTGGCACGTCCCAGTTTTTGGGCGCACTTCCGCTTTGGACAAGAACCGCAAACTTTCCTGTCAGTGAATGCTCTTCACTGCCTGACTCGAAGACGACCAAAAGCGTCTGCGTAAGCACTGAGTTCGGCCTATGAGATATTCCGGGGTTCTGACGTCATCCCGCCAGAAGAAAGATGCCGCCGCTTGCCAAGGCGATGCTCCAGAGAACATCCAGGTTGATCCAGCCCCGCCTCAGTAATGCGAGCCCCCGGTCATAGACGATTAAGCTGACAGCTCCGATCACCGCCAGCATCGTCCCCGTGTGAACCGCGAGCGCCATCAATGAAATCGGAACTGAGGTCGAAGCGGTGAGTTCGCCGCCTATGCCCGGCGAAACGCACAGCGACAAGAGCGCAGGGATCAGCATGAAGCCGGCCCCGTGAGCACTGGCCATCATGAAAGACCATAAGGCCAGACCGGCCAGGCCGGTCTGCATCCCGATGCGGATAGGCGTGCGATGGCTGGCGAGAATATGCGTGCTCGCCCAGACCAGCAGGAGGATTCCGGCACCGCGGCTGAGGACTGCCGCATCTACGACCGTTCCGAACACAATAACAGCCAGCAGGACGGCCCCCACCGCCACGGCATGGCCCAGGGCGATCGGCGCAAGCGCCAGAACCACAAGCCCCCGGCTCCGGCGGTGCAGCCCAAGCGCGACGGCAAACAGCCAACCCATGGCGGGATTCAAGCCGTGGAACGCGCCGAGACCCGCAAGAGCCAGCCAGGGCCAGAGAGCCGATGAGACCGTGTTCATTCCAAGTCCCTTGCCAGCAGCGTGGCGTCCCTTATGGGTAGCAATAGGAGTCGGAAGAGCAGTCGCCGCCTTCGAGGCGGACCTGGTGCGGCCGGTGCCCCTTGGGCCACTCGATGAAGAAGTCCTCATCGAACGAGATGCCGCCGTCCGGGTCCGCGTTCAGCTTCACCATCCAGCCCTCGAAGCCACGATGGTAGAATTGCTGGTCGATGGAGCCATAGAGCGAGTTGGTGAAATATACCCGCCGTCCGTCGCGGCTGATCTCGACCATCTGCGGTCCACCTGTCAGATGCCTATTCTTCGCCTTGGGATGAGAGGCGCGGGACACGATCCCGCCGATCCGCACTTTGCCGGTAAGCTTTGGGTTCAATGGGTTGGAGACGTCGTATTGCTGGAGATCGCCCGTGCCCCAGCAGGACACGTAGAGGAAGCGGTCGTCCATCGAGAGGTCGATGTCGGTTACGAGGGGCGGTGCCGCCCCGAACCCCTTCAGCATATCGGGCAGATCGTCCGGGTTCGCAGGCTCGGCTGGGATGGTGATGATCTTCTTGACCGCCCATCGATCGCCCTCGCGATACCAGGTCCAGATCGAGGAAGAGAGATCCTTCAGGCTGATCACGCAGTTGACGAACCCGTAGGCCTTCGTCGGGTCGTGCGCCGGTCGCAGCTCGAACACGAGCTGATGCTCTTCGCCGAAGTCGATTTCCTGCAGATGCTTGCGCTTTAGAAGGTCCCAGAAATGCAGGCGCCGGCCATAGCCGGAGCCGAGCAGGATCTCAGGAACGAGGCCGTTCTCGAAGGTGTCAGGCGTGCCCCATTCGCTGGTCACAAGCGTGTCGTATCCCAGATGCCACCAACCGTCATAGGCGAGCTGCTGCGATCCTCGATCGACCTCCCAGCGTCCGAGCGGCTCGAAGCTCTCGTGATCCATGACGAAGATGCCGCCGGGGGCCTTACCCTCGGCATTGCCAAGGGCTGTGACGTAGATGCCGTCCGGCCCGCAATGAACCGTGTGCGGCCGGGTGTAGCCGGTCCGTTCGGCGATCACTTCAGGTTCGATCACCTTCACGATGGTGGGGTTACGCGGGTCGGGCTTGGTGTCGAGGATGTGGATGCGTGACGAGCGTAGTCCCGGCACCACAAGGTAGCGCCGTTCCACGTGCGGGTGAGGCATGTTTGGACAGAGACAGGACGAACAGGCATTCCATCCGAAATGGTGCAGCTCGTCCCCCGTATTCGGCATGGCCACGGACCCGACGATCTGGGCATAGGACGGAGAGGCCGTGTCGAGATCGACGACGGCGATCCCGTCGGGCTGCTGCCGATCTGGGTCGAACATGGCCACATAGGCCAGCGTCTCAGGCGGAGCCTTCTCAGCTAGGCGCGGGGATGGATAGAAACTTGGATCGGGCTGCCAACGCGTCACGACACCCTCCCTGATCGCCCCCTTAGGTCGACGGTAAGTGTCTTTATCCCTGTGTCGTCCTCGGCATCATATCCCATCCTCCAGCTTGTGTCGCCTCTAACCTCAACGACTGATCTGCCGGCGGCGGGCGCAGCATCCCCTTAAAATGTGTTTTGCAGCACTTGCCGGCGCCTCAAACCGGGCTGTTGGCTTGCACGAGACGGCAGGCAAGCAGAGAATACGGCCGCTGGGGACGACGGTTCACTATCCATCGGAGGAATGAACCATGAATGATATGAGCCTCACGAACTTGCAAGCGGGAAAGACTGTGATTGGCTCGGAGGCAATCCAGGCGCTGGCAGGGCAACTGACTGGCAGAGTGCTGGATGCGGACGATCCCTCCTATGACGAGGCCCGCACCATCTGGAACGCCATGATCGATCGCAGGCCAGCTCTGATCGTGCAATGCAGAGAGGCGCGCGATGTCATTTATGCGGTTCGCTTTGCCCGGGACAACAAGCTGCTTGTCGCGGTGCGGGGTGGCGGACACAACATTGCCGGCAATGCCGTCTGTGACGGTGGCCTGATGATCGATCTGTCGCCCATGAAATCGGTACGGGTGGACGCCGCAACGAAGCAGGCCACGGTCGAACCCGGCGCGACGCTGGCTGATGTCGACCGGGAGACGCAGGCCTTCGGACTGGCCCTTCCGACAGGGATCAATTCCACAACCGGGATCGCCGGGCTGACCTTGGGTGGCGGCTTCGGCTGGATTACCCGGAAATTCGGTTTGACGATCGACAATCYTCTGTCGGTTGAGGTCGTGACCGCGAACGGTGACCTGGTCCGCGCGAGTCCGATGGAGCATCCCGACCTGTTCTGGGCGCTGCGGGGCGGCGGTGGCAATTTCGGCATCGTCACATCATTCGAGTTCCAACTGCACGAACTCGGCCCCGAGGTTCTCGCCGGTCTCGTGGTGCATCCGTTTGACAACGCGAAAATGGTTCTCAAGCAGTACCGACAGGCGCTGGAAACCGCACCCGACGAACTGACTTGCTGGGTTGTGATGCGGCAGGCGCCGCCGCTGCCGTTCCTTCCAACGGAGTGGCATGGCAAGGAAGTGCTGGTGCTCGCCATGTGCTATTGCGGCGATCTGGCGGAAGGTGAGAAAGCGACTGCCGGTTTGCGCGCGATCGGCAAGCCCATTGTCGATGTCGTGAGCCCTAGTCCCTTCACCGGCTGGCAGCAGGCCTTCGATCCGCTGCTTACACCAGGAGCCCGCAATTACTGGAAGAGCCACGATTTTACACAGCTTTCCGATGCAACGATCGACATCCTGATCGATGCGATCCGTACCCTGCCCGGACCAGAGTGTGAGATCTTCATCGGACATGTCGGTGGAGCCGCCGGTCGCATCGCCCAAGCTGCAACGGCATTCCCGCAGCGGGATTCACACTTCGTCATGAACGTTCATGCCCGCTGGCGCGACCCAGCGATGGATCAGGCCTGCATCGGCTGGGCCCGCAAAGTGTTCGAGGCAGCCAAGCCTTACGCGGCCGGGACGGCCTACATCAATTTCATGCCGGAAGACGAGGTTGAGCGCGTCGAGGCAGCCTATGGCGGCAATTACCAACGGCTTGCGGAGATCAAGCGACGCTACGATCCGGATAACCTGTTCAGGATGAACCAGAATGTAAGGCCGTCATAGGGTTTGATCTGAGTTCGTCGAAGCATTGCCTCGCTGTCCAAACCTGCGAGATCGTATGAACATTCGTGAGCGTAGGATATGTGAGGCAAGCGCGACCGGTGCCGTCTGACCCTATGTGCGGTACTGCTCGTTCTGCGAGCTCCGCTGAACTCGTACAAAATCAAGGCGCGTTAGCGCCGGAAGACTAGGCTCAAGTTGTTGGCAGGCATCGAAAACCGTTCAACAAGATCCAACCCGCTGGCCCTGGCGAGGTCCGCTACCTCTTCGACATCGCGTACACCCCACTGTGGATTTCGGCGTCGAAGATCAGCATCAAAGGCTTCATTGCTCGGAGCAGTATGCGCGCCATTCTCCTTGTATGGCCCATAGAGGTAGAGCATGCCTCCGGGTGGGAGCACTCGTCCTGCCCCYACGATCAGCCCCTGCGTCACTGGCCAAGGAGAAATATGGACCATATTGATGGCCACAATGGCATCTGCTCGCTCCAAAGGCCATTCTGGAGCCGCAGCATCGAGCCTCAGAGGCACCAAAAGATTAGACAGGCCCGAAGCCGCACGGTGAGCCGCGATGCTGCGGAGGGCTTGCTCGTCACAGTCGGTGGGCTGCCATAGCAGGTGCGGCAATGCGGCGGCGAAGTGGACAGCATGTTCCCCTGTTCCGCTGGCAATCTCCAGAACGGTCCCGGTCTGGGGCAGAAGCATTCGCAGGAGGGTCAGGATCGGATCGCGGTTCCGCGTTACCGAAGGCGACGTCATCAAGGTTTCTCCTGCCACCGACCAATCGTAGCGGCTGTTAGACTCGGTATTTGTTACAGCCGGGGTTTGGCCTCTCGGACCTCCACATTGTCGTGACATGACGCGATCCTCATTTTGTAGAGAGTCCAGACTTCAGATTTCTTCGAAAGGTGTAGGCAGAACAGATCGATCTTACTCCTCCCGGCTCGCTGAGTACGTCAAAGCTCGCGACATTGACCCGCCTGCATCAGGTGCCGGACAATCGTGGAACCCGTCCGGCCTAAAAGCTCCGCTGCTGTCAGGCAGTGATTCTGCAAGCAACATGATACTACAGGCTTGGCTTACGCTTTTTCCGCACTGCTTTCGGCGTGGCAGAGAGGATTGACGTTTCCATTGCTCGCACGTGTTCCGAGAACGCTTCGA
>NZ_JBFUMH010000193.1:0-8463 GCF_054049475.1 Microvirga sp. P5_D2
GTGGTGAAAGGCGGTGCTCAGCCCGATATCCGCATGCTGGAACTCGATGAGAGATTGCCTCTCGCAGGCCACACGGCATCGCTCTCGATGCCCGCGATCTACGATCTCATCCGCGGGCACAAGACCACGCTGGTTTTCGTCAACACTCGGCTGCAGGCGGAATACACGTTTCAGGAATTGTGGAAGCTCAACGAGGATAGTCTCGCCATCGCGCTTCATCACGGCTCCCTCGATGTCGCGCAGAGACGGCGTGTCGAGGAGGCGATGGCGGCGGGAAAATTGAAAGCTGTCGTGTGCACCGCGACTCTCGATCTCGGCATCGACTGGGGGGATGTAGATCTCGTGGTGAATGTGGGCGCGCCCAAGGGCGCGTCGCGCATCATGCAGCGTATCGGCCGCTCCAACCACCGCATGGACGAGCCGTCGGAAGCCTATCTCGTGCCCGCCAACCGTTTCGAAATTCTCGAATGCCGCGCTGCGCTCGATGCGGTGCACGAGGCGGCGCAGGATACGCCGGATGCGCGCGTCGGCGCGCTCGATGTGCTCTGCCAGCACATTCTCGGCATGGCCTGCGCCGATCCGTTCAGGCTGGAGGATCTCTATGACGAGATCGTTTCGGCCGCGCCTTATGCCGATCTTTCGTGGGAGGATTTTGAGGCCTGCGTCGCCTTCGTCGCCACGGGCGGCTACGCCCTTCGTGCCTATGAGCGCTTCGCCAAGATCGTGAGGGGCAATGACGGTTTGTGGCGCGTGCGCGATGCCAGGATTGCGCAGCAATACCGCCTGAACGTCGGCACCATCGTCGAAGCCACCATGATCAAGGTGCGGCTTGGAAAATCCATGCGCTCGCGGCCCGGCACCGTGCTGCCGCGCGGGCGTATTCTCGGCGAGATTGAGGAATATTTCGCGGAGACGCTAACGCCCGGCGATACATTTCTCTTCGCCGGAGAAGTGCTGCGCTTCGAGGGTATTGCCGAGGACGAGGTTCTCGCCACGCGCGCAGCGTCCGGCACCGATCCCATGATCCCGTCCTATGAAGGCGGCAAGTTTCCGCTCTCGACATTTCTTGCTGAGCGCGTGCGTGCGATCCTGGCCGATCCGTTCGAGTGGGACCGTCTGCCGCCGCAGATGACGGAATGGCTCTTGCAACAGCGCCGCCGCTCCATCGTGCCGGGTCAGCGCGATCTTCTGGTCGAAACCTTCCCGCGCGCCAATCGCTATTACATGACCTGCTTTCCGTTCGAGGGCAGGCTCGCGCATCAGACACTGGGCATGCTGCTGACGCGGCGTTTGGAGCGGGCGAAGCTGAAGCCCCTTGGGTTCGTCGCCAACGATTACGGCATCGCGGTCTATGCCTCCGGCGACATCGCCGCGCGCGCTGCCCGAGAGCCGGGGTTTTTCGATGAGCTTCTCTCCGAGGATATGCTCGGCGACGATCTCGAGGATTGGCTGGCGGAATCCGCGCTCATGAAGCGCACCTTCCGGCAAGGCGCGGTGATCGCGGGGCTCATCGAGCGGCGCTTCCCCGGCGAGAAAAAGACCGGACGGCAGGTCACGATCTCCACCGATCTCGTCTACGACGTGCTGCGCAAGCACGAGCCTGACCATGTGTTGCTACGGGCCGCGCGGGCGGATGCGGCAACTGGACTCCTGGACGTGAGGCGCCTCGGCATGATGCTACAGCGCATCCGGGGGCGAATCATCCACAAGCCGCTCGACCGGGTTTCTCCCTTAAGCGTGTCCGTCATGCTGGAGATCGGCCGCGAGCGCGTCTATAGCGACAATGCGGACGAGATTCTGGCAGAGGCGGAAGCGGCGCTGCTCGACGAGGCTTTGGCGTGACGGCATTGGCGAAGAACAAACAGACAACCCACGAGATCGAGCTCTCCGGTCAGCTGGCGCTGCTCGATCTGACGGGCGCGATGTACCTGCCGGCGCATGATGCGCTGCTCGTGGCCGATCTCCATTTCGAGAAGGGCTCGTCTTTCGCGCGGCGCGGCATGATGCTGCCGCCTTACGACACCCGCGAGACGCTGGCCGCGCTCTCCGACGTTGTGTTCCGCTTCAACCCGAAGACCGTCATCGCGCTTGGCGACAGCTTCCACGACATCGGCGGGCCGGAGCGCTTAGGGAATGAGGAGCGTACGACCCTGGAAAGCGTTCAGGCGGGCCGCGACTGGATCTGGGTGACAGGCAATCACGACCGTATCCTGCCGGACAGCATCGGCGGACAGGTGGTGGAGGAGATGATGCTCGGCTCCCTCACCCTGCGCCACGAGCCGATGGCGGGCGCGCAGGCGGAAGTCGCCGGCCATCTTCATCCTGTCGGCAAGGTGGTGATGCGCGGCCGCGCCACGCGCCGCCGCTGCTTCCTGACGGATGGAACCCGCTGCGTCATGCCGGCGCTCGGCGCCTATGCGGGCGGCCTGAACGCCTGCGACGCCGCCTTCAAGCCGCTCTTCCCGAAAAGCTTCACCGCCCATCTCATCGGCACCGAGCGCATCTTCGCCATCGCGAAGTCGATGCTGTGCCGGGATTGAGAGACTAGTCCCTTCTGAAAATCATGTTCGCCATCCAGCCGAAGAATAGGGCGATGGCGGCGGTGGCGAGGCCGTAGAACAGAGACCAGTCGCGCGCGACCGAGCCGACCTGCTCCTCGAAGCCGGTTTTCACCAGCTCGAAATGGGTAGTTGTTCTCGCCAAGATCACCGTGTCGGCGAAGAGCGCGACCTCGACGCTGTATTCGCCAGGTGGCGCGGTGGCGGGAAGCGGAATGCTTGCGCGGAAAATGTCGGCGGTCAGGAAGGTGACGCCCCTCTCGTCCTCGAGATAGAGCCCTTCCTCCGCCTTCAGGCGATAAAGGGCATCGCGGAACTGCCGGTCGGCGCCGCCGCGCTCGTTGGTGAAATCGGTCGAGTTGATGATGGCGGCAAGGCCGATCTTCTGTCGCTGGCGCAACTGGTCGCTGGTGATCTCCTCGATCGGCCGCGACGTGATCACGCTCAGATAGGCCGGGGCCGTGGGAAACTTCTGCTGTTCCTGGTTGATCCAGACCAAGCCCAGCCGCTCTTTCTCGCGCACCACCAGAAACTGGCGCGGGCCGCGCACCGTCACGACGATGTCATAGCCGGTGGCGCGCGCCACGGTCTGCGCGTCGCGCTCGATGGCGCCGAACACCGCAATCGATGTGCCGGTGTAGTTCGAGTTGATGAGCACCCGATGGTTCGAGAGCGATGTGATCAGGTTTTCCGCTTGAGCGGGGCTGAGCGCGAAGAGTGCGATCAGGAACAGGCCCAGAATCCTCACTCGCGCACCTCCTGCACCGTGATGGAGAAGGGCTCTTGCGGCTGCAGGACGAGTTCGAGCGCAAAGCGCAGGCCCACCGCAAGAAGGAGAATGGCGAGGAGGAAGCGGAACAGCTCGGCCCTTAAATTACGCCCGACCCGCGCGCCGAACTGCGCGCCGAACACGCCGCCGACGATGAGCAGAATCGCGAGCACCATGTCGACCGCCTGGTTCGTCACCGCATGCAGGATCAGGGCGACGAGGGTGGTGCACACGATCTGGAGCTGGGACGTACCCACGACCACGTTGGTGGGCACGCGGAAGATATAGAGAAGCGCTGGCACCACGATGAAGCCGCCGCCGATGCCGAGCAGAGCGCCCGCGAAACCGATGAAGAGGGACAGAAGCAGGATCGGGATGATGCTGACATAAAGCTTCGAGCGGTAGAACCGCATACGAAGCGGCCAGCCGAGATAGGGCGCATGCTCGCCCGCCTGACGCCGCAAGCGCACCGATCCGCCCCGGCGCTTGGTCCAGAACTCGCGGATGCTCTCCTTCATCATCAGGCTGCCGACGACGGTGAACAGGGTCACGTAGGAAACGACGATGACGAGATCGAGCTGGCCCGCGCGTCTCGCGGCGGCGAAGAACCAGACACCGAGCGCCGAGCCCACGAAGCCTCCGGCCACGAGGATCGCGCCTAATTTGCGGTCGAGGGCGTTTCGCCGGAGCGCGCCGAGCACGCTGGTGGTGGAGGAGGCTACGATCTGCGCCGATTGCGTCGCCACGGCGACGGCGGGCGGAATACCTAGAAAAATCAAAAGCGGCGTCATGAGAAAGCCGCCGCCGATGCCGAACAGACCTGATATGAAGCCGACCGCCGCACCCATCCCCAGGATGAGAAGAACGCTCACGGGCATCTCAGCGATAGGCAGATAGATTTGCACTCCGGTTCCCTTTGCCGGCTCCCCTTGCCGGTTTCCCTTGGCCTGCGCAGCCTCCCTTGGCCGACGCAGCCATGGTGTGGTTATGACATCGCGTCCCGCGATTTAAAGGGTGTGTGATGAACGGAAGCTGACAGCTTCCGATCTTTCCTCAACTCCTGTTGCCCTGGGTTCGATCCAAGGCCGCCGTCTGGCCGGTCGTGGGGGCGGTCGTCTCGTTGGCTGTCGGGTCGACGGGCCGGGGACGCCATTGATCGGCGAAGGCCTTCGCGGCGGCGAGATCGCCAGCGTTGAGCCGCCCGGCAAGTTCGTCGCGCTTCTTCGCGGCATCCGCGTCGCCCTGGGCGGCGGCGAGAGTAAACCACTTATAGGCCTTGGGCAGGTCCTGGCGAGTGCCGATGCCGCGCGCCAGCAGCACGCCCATGTTGAACTGACTATCGCGCAGCCCCGCTTCGGCGGCTTCGCTGTACCAGCGCATGGCGGCGGCGTAATCGGGCTTGCCGTTGACGTTCGATGCGAGAAGCGTCGCGAGATTGTGCATGGCGCGAATGTTGCCGCCTTGTGCCGCCCGCTCGTACCAGATAACGGCGTGCTTCAGGTCGCGGGCGGTGCCGATGCCCTTTTCGAGCAGCATGGCGAGCCGCTCCTGTGCCGGGGGGAGGCCTGCCTGCGCCGCCCGCTCATAGAGATGCATGGCCAGGACCATATCCTGCGCAAGCCCGCGTCCCTCGGCAGCGCGCGATGCGATTTCATAAAGCGCCGCCGCATCGCCAGCCATCGCGGCTTGGCGAAGAGCACCCGTCGCCTGGGCTGGAATCTCGCCCACCGTCGCGGGATCGATGAGGAATTTGCCAGCCGCCGGGAGCAATGGATCCACCGACGTGGCGGTCATGCTGGYGGGCTGGAACAGGTCGGTGCCCTCGGAAGGCGGCGTGACGCTTCCCGTTTGTTCGGGCGCCTTCTCAGGTTTCGGTTCCAAAGCAGGCATGGGTTGCGATGCCTCGCTCGTGCTCAGCGCAAGGGAGGCAATCTGCCCGCTGGATAGGATCTGCGCCGTTCCCGCCGCCAGGATCAGGAGGCCGATTCCGAAGAGGAGGGGACGGCGATGAGCGTCGAAACTCCGGCGGATGCGCTCGATGAGAGAGGGAGTGGAAACCGTCTGCGATTCGCCGGCGGTCTCGGCTTCGTCCTCGATAACCTTCTGCTCGTCCTGAGATGCAGCAGTCGGTGTCGGAGCTTCCGGTGTCGGAGATTGAGCCGCACGGCGGGCCGCTGCGATGAACCCGGCGCGCATGGTGCCGAGATCTGCAACATCGCCCGCTGTTTCGGCATTCGGAACCAGCGGCGCAATCTCATCTGCCGAAGCCACGATAGGCTTGGTCGCTTCCACCACAGGCGTGTTTGAAGCGACCTCCTCGATCTGCGACAGAGCCGCTGTATGCAGCCGGCGCACTGCTGCCTCAAGGCGGTCGGCGGGAGCCATCTGCTCGGGCGCCGTGGCAGACATCGCCTGCGCACCTGTGTGGACGCGATGCACGATGGTGCTCTGCTCGGGGAAGCGCGCGACGAGGGTTTCCAGCGCGGAATTGACCGCGCGCAGGGTTTCCTGCGTTTTCTTGTCGGACCGAGTCTGCAAGGCCTTCAACTCGACGAAGCCCTGCTTGAGCGCATCGAGATCGCCCGTATCGGGAAGGCTCGGCTGAATCTCCTTCAGGGCCGTGCGCGCGGCCCGTTCCGCGATGCCGGCGGCCTCGTTCTGGATGTTGCGGAGGTGGCCGGTGGCCTCGTCGAGAGTTTTCTGCAACGCCTCTTCGGATCGCTCACCGAGCCGCTCCGCCAGGGACATGATCTGACGTTCGAGGGCATCGAGCCCTGGCGCTTGATCCGGTGTACGGTCGAGCTTTTCGTCGATGGAGCGCAGCATCTCCTCGACCTTCGCGGTGTCGGCGCGCTGGCCCATGTCGTGCAGGCCCTGTTCGATTTTGTCGAAACGCTGCAGCAGCGGCTCATGTGACGGCGCTTCCTTCTCCGCCACGGCCTGCACCTGGGTGGAAAGACGTCCGATCATTTCGGTCAGTGCATCCGCCTGTGTGAGGCGGCTGTCGGAGAGGCTTGCCATCTTCTCCGTGAGAACGGCCAGCTGGTCGGTGACGGGCGYGAGATCGGTGGGTTCCGGCTGCGGCCTGCTGGCTAGTGCGGCTAGGTTCTCGCTCAGGCTGTTGAGCCGTTCGGGTACGTCGCTTGCTTCCTGCACGGCGACGCTGCGCTGGAGAGCGGCGCAGACATTTTCGAGCGATGTCTTCAGCGCCGCGAAATCGGCTCGGCCCACCTGATGAAGGCGCAAGTCCGCGATCTGGCGTCCGAGAGTATTCACTTCCTCGGAGAGGCGCTCGATCTGCCGGGGCTCGGCCCTGTTCGCGAGATCCTGGCGCATGTCCACGATCTGGCTGCTGAGGAAATCGATCACCGAGCGGTCGATGCCGGTCTCGGCCATGGCATCGATCTTGGTTTTCAGAGTTTCGATCTCGCCGCTGATGCGCCCGTACACGCCCTCGTTGACGTCGTCGGAGAGAACCTGCACCTGGCGATAGAGCGCTGCCGTCGATTGCGCGAGAACCAGAAGATCCTTGCTCGGCGAGGCCTGCCCGATCTCGCGGACGATATCCTTCATCGCCTGATCGAGGGTGCCGACCTCCTCGCGCGTGGCGAGGCCGTCGAGGCTGGCGCGCAGGCGTTCGATCTCGATGCGGAGATTGCCGAGGGCCGGCATCCATGCGGCGTCGGGTTTGTCCATGCGCTCCGCCAGCCGCGAGACATCCGTACGCAGGCCCGCGAGCGCGTCCGACATAGCCATCGTGCTGGCCTGGACCTCGTGCTCTGTGGCGGCCTGTTGCTCCACTGAATCGAGGCGCTCCTTCAGGGTCGAGAGYGCCCGGGAGAGTGCCGTCGCCATGCGGTCCTGATGGTCCGCGGCGGCGCGGGTGGTCTGGTTAAGGCGCTCTTCCGTCTGCTCGATCCAGCCGGCCATGGATTGCAGCGCCACATTCGTGCGGGAGGCTTGGTCCTGGGTCTGGCGCTCGCTCTCGGCGGCGATGGCGGCCATCAGGGCGTCGTAATCCCCGGCGGGCTGGGGGCGGGTTGTCCGCGCCAGCCGTGTCATGATGGCATCGAATTCGTTATCATGAGGCTTCGGGGCCGGGGGAGGCGCGTGGCGCTCACCTTGAGCGGCGAGAATCGAGGCGGCCCATTCCTCCAGGCTCACACCCGCCCGATCGGCGGCGGATTTCGCCAGTTCACGGGCATCGAGGTCCAGATCGTCGAGGTTCGAAAGGACGTGTCGTCTCATGGCCGTGCCCGCGGGAATACTGGAACGCTCCCGGCTGGCTGGTCCCGTACCCAGTCCCGCCGTGTCGGCGCTCAAGGCGGGCCAAGGCGAATCATCATGCCTCAAGCCCAGTGAGCCGATGCGGCAGCTTTTGGCGAACGTAGTAAAAAACCCGTTAAGCTTGGGGCATTTAGCCGGTGGTCCGTGCTCGGAGAAGGGCGGTTCCGTTGGGGTGCCTCCCCCAGGGAAAGCCTGTCTTTGCCCTCGTGAAAGCTGTGCTTTTACGGGTACTTGCAACTATTGGGCACAATGTATTATCATAACATTACTCATAATGCGTGCTTAGAGCACTGAAACAAAAGTGAAAGTCGAAGGGGCAACGGATGGATCAATTGGCAGGCAGCTCCGCCAGCGAGCCGGCAGAGGGCGCGAAATTTTACACGATCGGGGATCTTGCCCGTGAGTTCGGCGTGACCTTGCGCACGCTGCGCTTCTACGAGGACCGTGGGCTCCTTTCTCCGCGCCGCGACGGTACTGCCCGTATCTACGACGCCCGCGACCGCGAGCGCCTGTCGGTGATCCTGAAGGGCAAGCAGCTCGGCTTCACCCTCACCGAGATCCGCGCCATGCTGGCCGAGGAGCGCTCGGGCAGCGGTCCGGCCATGAACCTCAAGCTGTCGCTCGATCAGGTCGAGGACCAAATCCGCCATCTCGAGCAGCAGAAGGTCGAAATCGAGGAAGCGCTCACGGAACTCAAGTCCCGCCGCGCCAGTCTCGCCGCGGCAGCCTGATACGCTGCTTCGACGGACTAAGTTATTAAGAGAGAAGGGCCTGCCGGAGGGGCGGGCCTTTTTCGTTTGCGGGGCTCGAAGGCGCGGGTTGTCTGGGCAATAAAGTCGAGGCTTGGGC
>NZ_JBFUMH010000194.1:0-8422 GCF_054049475.1 Microvirga sp. P5_D2
CCACTTCACCCCGACCTCATGCTCGTGGCTCAACGCGGTGGAGGGTTTCTTTGCCAAACTGACCCGGCAGAGGCTCAAGCGAGGAGTGTTCCACTCCGTGGTTGATCTCCAAGCCGCCATCAACCGGTATGTTGCCGAGACCAACACCCGTCCGAAGCCTTTCACCTGGACAGCCGATCCGGATCAAATCATCGCCTCGGTCAGACGTGGGTACCAAGCGTCAGATTCCATCCACTAGGTGACGAGGGCGGGCTAACCTACCTGTGGCCATGGCCTAGAGACCATGGTAGCGGGCGAACTGGTGTTGTCACGTTAACTCGGGTTTGACCGCGACCGTGTAGTCGGGCCAGCATGAGCAAGCCTGTCAGCTACCAGCGCCACCGCTTTCCGCCTGAGATCATCGCCCATGCAGTCTGGTTGTATTTCCGGTTTCCTCTGAGTCTGCGGCTGGTCGAGGAGATGCTGCTCGAGCGCGGCATTCGCGTCTCCTACGAGACCGTCCGCCGGTGGGCGCTGAAGTTCGGGCCGGCGTACGCTCGCCGCCTCAAACGCAAGACGCCGAGCCGGCGCGACATCTGGCACTTGGATGAGGTGGTGGTTACCATTGCCGGCCAGAAGCACTGGCTGTGGCGGGCGGTTGATCAGGACGGCTATGTGCTCGATGAGATCGTCCAGACGCGCCGCAACACCACAGCGGCCAAGCGCTTGCTGAAACGGCTCTTGCGCAAGCAGGGCGGCCCACCTCGGCGGCTGATCACCGACAAGCTCGGCTCCTACGCGGCCGCTCACCCTCAGATCATGCCCGCGGTGGAGCACCGCTCGCACAAAGGGTTGAATAACCGTGCGGAGAATTCGCATCTGCCCTTGCGTCGGCGAGAGAGGGCAATGCAGGGATTTCGATCACCGAGAGGGCTACAGAGATTTGTCAGTGTGTTCTCTGCCGTCGGCAATCTCTTCGTTCCGCCCCGGTCCCGCCGCTCTGCCCTTGCCACCCACCTTCACCGCCTCAAGGCCATGGCGGCGTGGAAGTCTGCAGCCGGCCTTGCCTGAGCCTGTCAGCTGACCGCATTGGCCTCGGTGCGTCCGCTGTCAGTTAATGTGACAGCACCCCTTCAGGACGAGCTGGACGAGATCCGGGAAAGAGCCCGCCGAGCCTTCCAGGTCGCATAGGGATTGCAGCTCCCTTTTTAGGGCACTCCAATCGACCCGCCTCACCACACCCTGCCATCGCTGGCGTAGGCAGGGATGAGGCTTCGCTCTGACTTCACCATCGCTCCCAAGATGAAATCAAATCAGGAATATAGCCCCCTGGAGYAGGTCTGCCAAAGAAATARCCCTGCCCGTGGCTACAGCCATGCCTTTGAAGGAAGTCGGCTTGGGCAGCTGTCTCAATCCCTTCTGCGACTGTTTCCAGGCCAAGASYCCGCCCGAGCGACAGGACTGACGATAGGATTGCAGCATCCTCTGAWTTGGAGGCGAGATCCTTAACRAAGGAMCGGTCAATTTTGATGACATCAACAGGGTACTGCTTCAGGTGYAGTAGGGAAGCGTACCCTGTGCCGAAGTCATCGAGGGCAATTCTCACCCCTTCCACGTGAAGCGTCCRAAGGGCCTGYTCCACGTACTCGGCTCCCCGCCCYAGAAACACCGTCTCCGTGACCTCCACCTCGAGGTAGCGTGTCGGTATGTCAGCCAATCTGAGCCGCTCCAGCAGCTGTTCGGCAAAACGGCCGCTGCGGAACTCGGCCGCCGAGGCATTGACCGCGACATGACCGAATTCGAGTCCGGCATCCAGCCACTGACGCATGTTGCTGATGATGCCCTCCTGCATCTGCTGACCTATTGCGATGGCAAAGCGTGGATCATCGAACGCGGCTTGAATCATTGATGGCAGTTCTAGACCACCGCGTGGGTTGCGCCACCGGAGCAGGGCCTCAAAGCCGGCAAGCTCCCCCGTACCCAGCAGAACCTTGGGCTGATAGAAGGGCTCGATCCGCCGCTGCTCGGTCGCCCGGCGCGCATGGTTCAGCATGGAGGCCCTGCGCTGAGCGTCAGCCCGCATCTCAGGCTCGAACAGCATGGCCTTGCCGCGTCCGGTGGACTTGGCCGCATGAAGCGCCATGTCGGYCTGCTTCAGAAGGTCAGAGGTTTTGCTTCCATCACCAGGCCAGATGCTGGCCCCGATGCTCGCGCGGCAATCAAGGATGCGTCCGCCATAGGAGAACGGCTCTTCGAGGCAGCTGAGGATACCTTCGATGATAGCGTTCAATCCGAGCTCGCCATCAATGTCAGGCAGAATGACGGCGAACTCATCCCCGCCGTTGCGAGTCACCGTATCCGTGCCACGAACCGATTGCCGAAGCCTCTGCGCCACCTCAACGAGGAGGGCATCGCCGGCACCATGCCCTAGCGTATCATTGACATGCTTGAGATGATCGACATCAAGAAACAGCAAGCCCATTTTCCGGCCCGAGCCGGCTGTCTGCCTGATTGCCTCATCAAGCTGCTCGTTGAACAGGGCTCGATTAGGCAGCTCGGTCAGAGCATCGTGGTGTGCCACCCAGCGGATGCGCTCCTCCGCCTGCTTTTGTTCTGTCAGGTCTCCGACGAACCCCTCCAAGGAAACGGCWTCACCGGACCCGTTGTAGATGAACTGACCACGGTCCAGCACCCAGCGGATCTCGCCCGATCGTGTCACAATCCGGTACACGGCGGAGAAGAGGCAGCGATCCTTACAGGCTTGAGATACAGCCCTCTCGAACTCCTGAAGGTCCTCCGGATGAACAATATCATCCCAGTCGAGAGTTCCATTGCTAAAGTCGGCAGCACGGTAGCCGGTCAGGGTTTCTGCGCCCTCGCTAATGAATATGATCGGCCAAAGCAGCTTTGGATCAGCACTATAGACGAGGCCGGGCAAACTATTGATGAGTGTTGCAAGCTTACGTCTGCTTTCGCGAAGCGATTCTTCCGCCTGGATCCGCTCTGTCAGATCGCGTGAAACACCAATGACGCCGATGATTTCGCCCTCCCTACGCCACGGCACCTTCACGGTCTGGAACCGGCGGGGTTCTCCACGGATCGGGATGGTCTCCTCGACTTTGGAAACCTCTCCGGTCGAAATCACGTGGCGGTCGGCTTGCTCATACACATCTACAAGCTCAGGGGAATAGAAGTCGCCGACCCGCTTTCCGATCAACGAACTCCCTTCGGTTATCTGACGATTGATGAAGATGAATCTGCCATCTCGATCCTTGACGAAGATCAGATCCTCAACGCTGTCGATAACGGTTTGGAGCAGATTGTGAGCTTGGCGGGCTGTCTCTGCAGCCAGCTTCCGATCGTTGATGTTGCGGAAGAAGACAGACAAACCGCTTTCAACAGGGACCGCATGAACCTCGTACCAGGCTGACAGAGGCGGATAAAACGCTTCAAAAACCTGCCTYGACCTCTCAGCCATGGCACGACGGTAGGCGGCCTCAAACGGTGACCCGATAGCTTCCGGAAATGTGGCCCAGATGCTTATGCCTGTGAGCTGTCGCCCTCCGGCAATCTCAGCCACCGCACGCTTACTCAGATAGGTAAACCGCCACTGCGTATCCAAGCAAAAGATACAGTCGCTGATCCCGTCCAGGAGCGACATGGGATCTGGAGGATCGCCTTGACTCGAGCCCCCCTCGAACCAAGCTGACGTACTAGCAACCCCCACTTTGGTTTCCTTATTTTTGTGATTCAGTAACAACGCGTGTTTGGTCAGGCGCGTTTAGGCCGTCTCAGAGAATACTACTTTTGTCTAAGATAYACCATGTCCTATATTCAGTCGMCCGCGAAAGGGCAAGTGCTCAGAATATCGCTAAGCTGTCCTACCGRGCCATTCCGGGTTTCAACRCCCCTCCCGATGGCATGCAACGCCTGCCTGTGCCTTCGCAACAAGTGCGTAGGTTTTTGAATCAAATATCTAGRGCGCYCCGGGGCCATCCCCCCACTCTGAACAAACGATTCAAAGCCAGAGGCAGCCGTTATAAAAGCCTGTAGTAATGGGGAGAATGCCTTCTCGCCTCAGCACAACCCAGCAAGTRGSTGCACTTGCCAATTCCTTGGGAGCCGTTACGCTCCRGGCAGCCTCAACAMCCCAAGGGCATCGCATGACGCGCAAGGATCTGGTGGCAATCTATGGACGGGTAGGGCTTGCAATCGCAGCATTCGCCCTCGTCGCTGGTATTATCGCAGCTCCTGTTCTTCAGATGCTGGGACCCTCTCCCGTCGTTGCATCGAACCCACAGGATGAGCCAGCCTTCCGCTCCCTAGTCACACCAACGAGCTTAAAGACAAACTAGCCGGCGCAGGGGTTGTCGGGCATCGGCAGCCCTGAATGCGTCCTGCTCACTGCACCTCGGGGACTTCGACGCCTACCAGCCGAATAATCATCAGGTTGTCGCCCTCCGTCCATTTAGGAGAAGCCTTCAACTCAGCGGTTTTCTGCTCCTCCTCCTCGTCACTAGCCACGAGRAKCAYRTGATAYTTRCCMGTGTCCTTCRGAGCCATCTCYTCCAAGACCTCAAGCCGTCTGATGATGCTGCGGTTCATTGCGCATTCCTTCCATAGTCGTGAACCCGGCGCCCGTTCATRGCGACATGSGCCAGYAGATCCGYYATTGTCYTGCCYGTGGCRAAGGGCTCCGTCTGKGTRAACTTATGGACCCTCACGAACGTGTCTGACGCATTGACCCCGTGTCGATCGATGAAGGCCGCACGCTTCTCCTGGAACTCCTCATCAGTGTGAGCCGGGATGACATGCRYCATGAGGTCAGGGCGAGGGGCAGAGGCCTCCAGACGGGCCAAGCGGGTAAGTGTGGCTCTGCTCATCGGGTAATGCTCTCTGGAGCGCGAGGAACGCCTGTGATGATCCGATAGACGGCGTTATCGTCCCTTGAGAGCTCACCGGACTCAACGAGGGCCAAATGCTTCGCCTCTGCCTCCTCGTGCGAATGCGCAATGATCCGACGCCAAGGACGAGCACCCTTTGCAGCGCCCGCAGCAGCCTCCAGCTTCTCAAGTCGTGAAGTGATAGCCTTGCTCATCGAGCACGCTCCTCTTGTGCAAGGAGGTCTAGCCATTCCTCATGAGTGTGAGTGATGGGAAAGGTTTCAAGCATCCGAGCCGCATCCGTTTCAGCCACCTGCTCCTCAATACAGAAATCCTCCGGCTTGGCGCGACCGGACGCAATCAACCCGGCTCGCTGGGCTTCATAGTCCTCCTCATCGCGAGCATAGATGACATGCCAGTGCCCGAGCACCTTCGGGCCTTGGACGCAAGGGTGCGCATTCAGCGCGCTGATGTTGAACAAGTAGGCGCTCAGAGTGCCAATCTGCTGTTCCTGACCCTCAAAGTCGAAGAGCTTGATGACTCCATTGATTCCGTGGACGAGGCGTTCCGCTGGCATGTCCTCATGGATTTCCATGAGTTGCACCGTGAATTCGACAACGACGTCGTCATCCTCTGCTCGCGCCATTCCCGCCTCCCCTTTACGGAGAGTCTAAGATGGACAGGATTCCTGTGGCTAGGGGGAACTACCATCTGAGTGGTGGCTTGCCTTAGAGCGAAGCAATTCAGGAGTGCGATATGTCTGGAACGTCGAAGCCTGAAGATCCAGGGTTAGAGGACCCTAATGTACCAGGCCCATTGCCTGAGCTTGATCCTGTTCCAGGGGACGATACCCCGACTGATCCGGACGAGCCCTCGCTAGACGAAGTGCCCTATGTCCCGCCTCCTGGCACTCAGTAATGGATGGAACGTGATGTCTGATATTCCCTACGCGGATAACCCACAGCCCGACATTCCAGCGCCATCGCCTGAGCCAGACATTCCGGCTCCGCCACAACCTGACATCCCAGCACCGGATCCTGAACCCGGGATACAGCCTCCCGAGCCTTCTGAGCCGCCTGGAGATGATGTTCCGAAGGTAGAATAACGGGGACGCCTTCCCGCTCGTGTCAGCACCGGAAGGTGTGTTGAGGTAGTCGTGCTTATTCCTTGAATCCCTGCTTAGGGACCTCGATCAGCTTGAAGGATGGAATGACGGTGTCATTCCATTCCGCCATCACCTGTCCGCAGCATTCACAGTGCTGGTAGTTATTCTCACGCTCGGGCTGGCGCCGAATAGTCACCTCGTACAGCGCGCCACAGGTCACACACACGAACTTCCCAACAAGGCGGGATGTCCTGTTTGGATCATAAACAGGGCGGCTCCTATGCGGCGTGAAGGGCGCGTTCGACGACATGGGCCGGTGGCGCTGACGTCGATTCCGCTCACTACTTCATGTCTGCCTGACGGGGTTCAGTCCCGCGGCGCTCGCGCCAGTCAAGAACGACGACCAAGACAAGAGAACTTACTGCAAGTGCGGGGATGATCGAGTGCAATGAGAATTCGAGCATATCGTCTCTCCACCTTCTGACCCCTCAATTCTAAGGTTTCTCGCGGGGCAACGAAATTCGGCTGGACGGTCTAGGTCATATGGCCGGCTCGAATAATATGACGTTTGGCGCAGACTTCAGGTGGATGCTTCCGCAGCAACGGTCAGACCAAGCCCCGGCGGCGCTACAGATCCTGATAGCCGTCCTTTCGCCTTGCGCTYGCCAGCGCCTCTAAGGCYTCCGCTGCRTCWYCCTMGGTCGGGAATTCCGTCGCTRTCTCCYGGCCMCRTGYSCCTACYCTYCCCCAGCARCAGACCAGRCGCACGGTCCCGAACAGATCCCGCTCGATCATGAGGGAATAGAACCGCCGCTGCCCGTTTGGGTCGATCCGGTGCAGCACGAGGTGGTGCTGAATGGGCGAGCGTTCGTCCTTCACCATGCGACACTATTCATCAAGCCAGAGTTTATGCAGTGCGATAATACTGATTCAAGCGGAGCCTTAAAAAGAGCCCGTTATAAATCCATGAGCACAAGCTCATATGAATAGGGGCTTCTAATGAATGAATATACCGGACATGATAAGCCCTATCCTCACTGGTTTCCGATTGTTCTCGGCGGGGCGATCGGAGGGCCATTGCTGCTCTATATCCTCGGAATTATCCTATAAGCCTCAGGCATGCTTTCGCTCCTTCGAAGCTTCTGRCCGCAACAGTGCCATCAGCACAGGGCCTAGAGAGAACTGGCCGGCTTTCGCTCTCTCCGTCAGGTTCCGTAGGTATGCGCCTGGGCTTCGGATCGACTCCGCCCGTTGAAGAATTGCAGCCACTGTGATGCAGGCCTGTTCCTCACCGGCTCTGTTGCATTAACTTCGCGCGACACAAGCCATAGCGTGTTTGTTGGCCTGACCAGCTACCAGATCTTGTGGCTTGACGGGTTAATGCAACAGAGCCTTGCGGGAGGTCACTCGTCAGGCTCTCGACAACAGCGCATCACGAAACCGTAGGGACTGGATCTTCTTTCGATGAGCCGTCCGCCTTGATCGTCCTATAGAGGACATGCTTAATCGACAGTGAGGGCTCGCCAAAATTGCTATGGCGTCTACTTTCGCGCGACGTCTGACAAGTCGCTCCCTGAGTTTCCGCTTCCTCCTCACGCACGGGTTACAGCAGCATTTGAAATGCTGGATTACGATCGTTGTGGCAGAAGATCCAATAACATCTCTTTAGCCCTTCCGGTGTAGGCAGTGTGAGTGCTGAGAAAGGCGCGAAATGGCACTGCGGTGGAAGCCTACAATCCCTGACGACAACAACCCTCATGATGTGGTGGGCAGTCTGCACCTCCACGTCTTTGCACGCGTGTACCGCGTCTTGAGCGGAAGCGACCAGGGCCGCTTCCGTTGGTATCTGAATGATGTTCCGACATCAGCCGGGGTGCAGCTGCAAGGCATCGAGGATACACAGCAGAAGGCTAAGCACGTCGCAGACCGGTATTTCCAGCAATGGCTCGAACGAGCTGGGCTTATGGAAGCTCCGGTGCAAGGCAAGAAGCAACTTGCCCTCCCCTTTCACATGAGTTCTCAGCCCGAGGGTGCTCAAAGGACACGGAAAGCAAAGCCTGCTGTCATCCCGTCGAGCTCACAACAATGAGCAGCCCTGAACGGGGCCTTCCTGCACAGTAGAAATCGATAGGCCAATTTCGGAGCATCCAAAGGAAGACCGTGTCGCCCACCCCCAAACGAAGAACAGAGCTTCTCCATCAGAGTGACACTGCCTCCGAAGATGTTGCTCAGGGCGGGGGCTTGCTGGCTCGAAGCATCCCTGCCCCTCAACCCACCGAAATYGCAGACCAGAGCGCGTCATCGAAGCTTCCCCTGCAATGCCTTGCTGTGTAAAGGCATGCATACCTCTCACTAAAGTTCATCCATCTACTTGCGCTGACACGCCAGATTTCGCTGGACGAGAGTTTTGACAAGAAGTCTTGAGAGGCGGGCTTATTGTATGTTGGCTCACCAA
>NZ_JBFUMH010000195.1:0-8255 GCF_054049475.1 Microvirga sp. P5_D2
CGAGCGAGACCCCGGCCCAGGCCACTTCGATCCGAATCGAGATCGTCAGAAAGCCGCCTGATCAAGTCGGCTTTGCGGTACACCCACGCCGCTGGGTTGTTGAAAGATTCTTCGCCTGGATTAGTCGCAATCGCAGGCTCTGGAAGGATCCTGAGGCGACACTCACGTCAGCCCGAGCGTTCCTCTACGCCGCTTCCGTCATGCTCCTCATCCGCCGCTTGGGTCGATGCTCATGATTTACGGGACGGACTCTGAGACGCCCGCATCCAGGAAGCGCGAGGCGGAGGCGAAATCCCCCACGGGCACCCGCACCAGGGCCGGTTTGCCTGCGGCCGCGATCAGGGGGACGGCCTGGATCGCCGCCGCGAAATCCATGGACCCATGCTGCATGTCGATCGTCACCGCATCGAAAGCCTCGCGGGCGAGAAGGCCCGGGATCGAGGGGTCCGGCAGGCCGCACCAAGCCGCGATCAGGGGCTTTCCGCCCCGCAGGCGGTCGGGAAAGGAAGGATTGGTCAGCATGGGATTGTTCTCGTGATGAATGTCGCCCGGCTCCATGAGGAGCCGGGCATTTGCAAGACGCTATCGCCCTGCCTTGATGTCCTCAACCACCTGGATCAGCAGCTGCTGCATCTTGCTGCCAAGCTCGGCGTCATCGACGGACTTGCCGGCGCCCTCAAGGTCCTGGCGCACCTTGCGGAGCACATCGCCGTCGCCCGGTTCCTCGAAATCCGCCGCGACGACGGTCTTGGCATAGGCTTCCGCCTCCGGGCCGGTCTTGCCGAGGCGCTCGGCAACCCAGAGGCCCATGAGCTTGTTGCGGCGGGCTGTCGCCTTGAAGCGAAGGTCTTGATCGTGGGCGAACTGCTTCTCGAAGGCGGCTTCTCGGTCGTTGAATAGGCTCATCAGGCTTTCCTCCTTGGTCCAATATTATGCGATATAAGGGCGCACTCGTGTGATCGCCATGGCGTCCCCATCTAGAATGAGGTGCTTCAAAGGGGCGCCTGCCCTGCCATTCAGCGCGCTGCGTTGTACTTGTCCGACCGATCGGATAGGTTGCGGATTAAGCGGAGCGCCGGTCCAAAGCCGCGCTTGACGCCAGCCGCGGAACCGCACCATCTCGACCCAGGAGCCCACGGCAAATATGGATTTTCTCAAACCACGGTATACGCCTATGAATCGTCGCCGTCGCGTCTATGAGGGCAAGGCGAAGGTCCTCTATGAGGGCCCCGAACCCGGAACGCTCATCCAGCACTTCAAGGATGATGCCACCGCCTTCAACGCCAAGAAGCATGAAGTGATCGACGGCAAGGGCGTGCTCAACAACCGGATCTCGGAATACATCTTCCAGCATCTGAACGAGATCGGCGTCCCTACCCACTTCATCCGCCGCCTCAACATGCGCGAGCAGTTGATCCGCGAGGTGGAGATCATTCCGCTCGAAGTCGTCGTGCGGAACGTGGCCGCGGGCTCGCTGGCCAAGCGTCTTGGCCTCGAGGAAGGCACCCAGCTGCCACGCTCGATCATCGAATTCTATTACAAGAACAACGAGCTCGGCGACCCCATTGTCTCGGAAGAGCACATTACCGCCTTCGGCTGGGCCTCCCCCCAGGAGATCGACGACATCATGGCGCTCGCCATTCGCGTCAACGACTTCCTGTCCGGCCTCTTCCTCGGCGTCGGCATCCGCCTCATCGACTTCAAGCTGGAGACGGGCCGTCTCTGGGAAGGCGAGATGATGCGTATCGTCGTCGCCGATGAAATCTCCCCGGATTCCTGCCGCTTGTGGGACGTCAAGTCCAAGGACAAGCTCGACAAGGACCGGTTCCGCCAGGATATGGGCGGGCTCGTGGAGGCCTATACGGAAGTGGCTCGCCGCCTCGGCATCCTGGCCGAGAACGAGAGCACCGTCAGCGGCGGCCCACGCCTCGTGCAGTAAGCGGTCCGACGTTTGAATTTCTACAAAGCCCGGCCTTAGCGCCGGGCTTTTGTTAAGGGCAATATTATTTCCCCTCTCCTCTATGGGGGAGAGGAAGCGAGCCCATCGACCTCGCCCTCGGTTTGAGGCTAAAAAAGAGTCATGCTTCTTCGCCTGCTCTCCCGCTCCCTTCTCCTGCTCGTGACCATGACCTTGGCGAGCTGCGACTACATCCCCCGCCCCGTCGCGGGCCTCCAAGCGGATGCCTCCTGGGGCGCCCTTCCTTTACGCAAATGGCTCTCCGAGGAAAGGGCCGAGCCCATCGCCCTCTCCTTCTGCGCCCCGCCGGAATGCAGCCCAGGCCTCGCTGTGAGCGTCGTTCGCCTCAAAGGCCGGGACGCCCAGGTGACGGAAGCCCTGCTCAAGGACCCGGAGCGCCTCGCGCGGGCTTTGCGCTCTCCCGTGGACCGCAAGAAGCCGGTTAAAAGCACGATCACCGTCGAGCGCCTGCGCAATGCGCCCATTCCGGGATTTAGCATCACGCTCGCCCCCGCCGACGGAAGCAAGCCGCCTGCCTATGGAGCGGCCCTTGGAAGGCGGTCTGGCGAGGATCTGGACGTGGTTCTGGTCATCGGCCAGACTGCCGAAATCGTCGAGCAAACGGTTCGTGAAGTCGCTGCCCGTGAATTGGGCGTCTGAAGACGTTGTTTCTTACGGCTAATGGCTTTATGGCGTTGGGCAAATCTTGAAACAGCCCGAGGCCCCCATGAAAGCTCGCGTCACCGTCACCCTCAAGAACGGCGTTCTCGACCCCCAAGGCAAGGCCATCGAAGGCGCCTTGAAGTCCCTCGGCGTGGACGGCATCGCCGGCGTCCGCCAGGGCAAGGTGTTCGACATTGAGCTCGGGACCGCCGACAAGGCGCAGGCCGAGGCCGCCCTGAAGGCCGCCTGCGAGAAGCTGCTCGCGAATACCGTGATTGAAAACTACCGCGTCGAGATCGCGTGAGGCTGGCATGAAATCCGCAGTCATCGTTTTCCCCGGCTCCAATCGCGAAGGCGATGTGCTGCGGGCGCTCAAGTCAGCCGGCTCGCAGGTCGAGAAGGTCTGGCATGCTGAAACCGAGTTGCCCAAGGGTACGGATCTCGTGGTCCTGCCTGGCGGCTTTTCTTATGGCGATTACCTGCGCTGCGGCGCCATTGCGGGCCGCGCGACCGTGATGGATGCGGTGCGGGCTCATGCGGCGCGCGGCGGCCTCGTGCTCGGCATCTGCAACGGCTTCCAGATCCTCTGCGAGTCGGGCCTGCTTCCCGGCATCCTGATGCGCAACGCGAACCTCAAGTTCATCTGCCATCGCCAGTTCCTGAAGGTGGAGCGCAACGACACCGCCTTCACGAAAAACTACGCCAGTGGCCAGGCCATCGATGTCTGCGTGGCGCATGGCGAGGGCAACTACACGGYGGATGAGGAAACCCTGAAGCGCCTCGAAGGCGATGGCCTCGTCGCCTTCCGCTATTCCGATGCGCAGGGCCATGTGACGGCGGATGCCAACCGCAACGGCTCCATGAATTCGATTGCCGGCATCTATTCCGACAAGCTCAACGTGCTCGGCATGATGCCCCATCCGGAAAACCTGATCGAAGACCTCGTGGGCGGCACCGATGGGCGCGGCCTGTTCGAGAGCCTCGTTTCGTCTTTTTCCCGCGCTGCCTGAGCATTGAATGTAATCGCATTCTTCGGGCGGCGAACCGGTTCCCACTTCGCCTAAGAATGCTTAAAAGCACAGAGATCCCGATGATCCGCAACGACGTCGCCATCACCCCGGAGCTGGTCAAGGAGCACGGGCTGAAGCCTGACGAATACGAGCGCTTCGTGAAGCTGATCGGCCGCACGCCGACCATCACCGAGCTCGGCATCGTCTCCGCCATGTGGAACGAGCATTGCTCGTACAAATCCTCGCGCCTCCATCTGCGCGGCCTGCCGACGAAGGCGCCGTGGGTCATCCAGGGCCCCGGCGAGAACGCGGGCGTGATCRATATCGGCGATGGGCTCGCCTGCATCTTCAAGATGGAGAGCCACAACCATCCGTCCTTCATCGAGCCCTATCAGGGCGCGGCGACGGGCGTCGGCGGCATCCTGCGTGACGTGTTCACCATGGGCGCGCGCCCGATTGCGGCGCTCAACTTCCTGCGTTTCGGCGAGCCGGATCATCCCAAGACCCCGCATCTTGTGTCGGGCGTGGTTGCGGGCATCGGCGGCTACGGCAATTCCTTCGGCGTGCCGACCGTCGGCGGCAGCGTCGGTTTCGACAAGCGCTACAACGGCAACATCCTCGTCAACGCGATGGCGGTCGGGCTCGCCCGCACGGACGAGATTTGGTATGCGAAGGCCACCGGCGTCGGAAATCCGATCGTCTATCTCGGTTCCAAGACCGGCCGCGACGGCATTCACGGCGCGACGATGGCCTCCGCCGAGTTCGACGATGCATCGGACGAGAAGCGTCCCACCGTGCAGGTCGGCGACCCCTTCGCCGAGAAGCTTCTGCTGGAAGCCTGCCTCGAACTCATGAAGTCCGGCGCGGTGATCGCGATTCAGGACATGGGTGCCGCCGGACTCACCAGCTCCGCCGTGGAGATGGGCGCGAAGGGCAATCTCGGCGTCGAGCTCGATCTCGACAAAGTGCCCTGCCGCGAAGAAGGCATGACCGCCTACGAGATGATGCTGTCCGAGAGCCAGGAGCGCATGCTCATGGTGCTCAAGCCCGGCATGGAGAAGGAGGCCGAGGCCATCTTCCACAAGTGGGGCCTGGACTTCGCCGTCATCGGCAAGACCACCGACACACTCCGCTTCGTCATCAAGCACCAAGGCGAGGTGAAGGCCGATCTTCCGATCAAGGAACTCGGCGACGAAGCTCCGCTCTATGATCGTCCGTGGGTGGAAAGCCCGAAACGGCCCGTGATTACGCCCGACAGCGTGAAGGCGCCGATGTCGGAGGCCGAAGCGCTTCTGAAGCTCGTTGGCTCGCCAGACCAGTGCTCCAAGCGCTGGGTGTGGGAGCAGTACGATCACCTGATTCTCGGCAACACCGTGCAGACGCCGGGCGGGGACGCCGCCATCGTGCGCGTCGAGGACGGCCCGAAGGGTCTCGCGCTCACCACCGACGTGACGCCGCGCTATTGCGAGGCCGATCCGTTCGAGGGCGGCAAGCAGGCGGTGGCGGAAGCCTGGCGCAACATCACGGCTGTCGGCGGCCTGCCTCTCGCGATCACCGACAACCTCAATTTCRCAAGCCCCGAGCGGCCTGAATCCATGGGCCAGTTCGTCGGCTGCCTGAAAGGCATCGGCGAGGCCTGCAAGGTGCTCGACTTCCCCGTCGTGTCCGGCAACGTCTCGCTCTACAACGAGACCAACGGTCAGGGCATCCTGCCGACCCCCGCCATCGGCGGCGTCGGCGTGCTCGACGATGTGACGGTGAACGCCTCCATTGCCTTCAAGAGCGAGGGGGAACTCATCGTTCTCATCGGCGCGACTCAAGGCTGGCTCGGCCAGTCGATCTATCTGCGCGATGTCTGCGGCCGTGAGGAAGGCGCTCCGCCGCCGGTGGATCTGGCCCAGGAAAAGCGCCACGGCGACTTCATCCGTCAGCTCATCCGCTCCGGTCAGGTCAAGACGGTTCACGACCTCTCCGACGGCGGCATCGCCCTGTCGCTCGCCGAAATGGCCATGGCCGGCGGCGTCGGCGCAGAGGTCACCGCGATGCCGGAAGGGCTGCCGCTCCATGCCTTCCTGTTCGGCGAGGATCAGGGCCGCTATCTCATCGCCGTCGATGAGGATGTGGCAGCCGACATTCTCTATGAGGCAGGCGCTCTCGGCATTCCCGCCGTCACGCTGGGCGTCACCGGTGGCGATTCGTTGATTCTGCCGGGCCAGCAGGCCATATCCGTGAAGCAGCTCAAAAGCGCTCACGAGGCATGGTTGCCCGAATACATGACCGGCAAGTCATAAGGAGTTTAGTCCATGCCCATGGATGCACGCGATATCGAGAGCATGATCAAGGCCGCCCTCCCCGATGCGGTGGTCGAGATCAAGGATCTGGCGGGCGACGGCGATCATTACGCCGCCACCGTCACCTCCTCCGCCTTCAAAGGAAAATCCCGGGTCCAGCAGCACCAGATGGTCTATGCGGCGCTGCAAGGCCGCATGGGCGGCGTGCTTCACGCCCTTGCATTGACGACGCTGGCACCCGACAATTGAGAGACGAACCCGGCGCCTTGACCGCCTGGAGCAGGAGATACGTAATGGCTGACGCCAACCAGATCATCGACAACGAAGTGAAGTCCAACGACGTGGTGCTGTTCATGAAGGGCACGCCGCAATTCCCCATGTGCGGGTTCTCAGGGCAAGTGGTCCAGATCCTCAACTATCTCGGCGTTCCCTATAAGGGCGTGAACGTCCTCGAGGACGAGACCATCCGCCAGGGCATCAAGGACTATTCCAACTGGCCGACCATTCCCCAGCTTTACGTGAAGGGCGAATTCGTCGGCGGTTGCGACATCACCCGCGAGATGTTCCAGGCCGGCGAGCTGCAGCAGTTCTTCACCGACAAGGGCATTCAGGTTCAGCAGAGCGCCTGAGCGCGCCCTGATCCTAAGACGACAAGAAGCGGGGGTTTGACCCCGCTTTTTTGTTATCCAAACAGCCCCGCTCCCTTCGAACGGAGGGGCGTTAAATGTCGCATTCCTTAAACGGCTTAGTTTCCGGCACAATGCCAGCCTGATCGTTCACGAGCCGCCATACAAAAACAAAACATGGTGGCCTGAAAATGGGGGCTATCCATGGTCGAGCCGGAAACGAATGTCGTCGCCTTCAAGCCGCGCGCAAAGGTAGCGCATCATCCCAAGACCCTTCTGGAGCGGATTTACGCGGCAGGATCCCTGTCCGTGACCGCCGATGACCTCGCCACCAAGATGGCCTGCGTGACACTGCAGGGCCTGGGCTTCCTGGTAATCGAGGAAATCCTGGCCGACGGTACGCCACGCTTGCTCGAACGAGGCAAGGCCCGGCACGCCATGGATCGCCCCTGGCGGCTCTCGAAGCCCGGCTTCTCGGGCGAGTTCGGCCAGCCCGATGCCGAGGGCGCTTTCCGGTTCTAACTGCGTCCCAAAGCCGTCCGCACGAAGGCCAGTGCATCGGGCGAGGCCCATTCCGCCGGGCCCTTGAGGATCGCGATCTCGCAGCCTGCCGGATCGACCACGAAGGTGGTCGGCAGCCCGACCACATGACCCGATTTTTGCAGCACCTGAAGCAGCTTGCCGGCCGGATCGGCATGATAGGCCAAGTTCTTGATGCCGTTCTCCTGAAGCCAGGCCTTCGGCTTGTCGGGATTGCGCGTGTCCACGTTGATGGCGACCACCTGGAAGTCGCTGCCGCCTAGTTCCGCCTGGAGTTTGTCGAGGGCCGGCATTTCCTCACGGCACGGCACGCACCAGGTCGCCCAGAGATTGACGAGGATGGTCTTGCCACGGAAATCGGCGAGGCTCATGGGCTGCCCCTCTCCACCTGTGAAAGCGATTACCGGCGGCGGCTTGGGCGTGGAGTTCACATTAAGAGCGGCAATCTCGCCCTTTGCCAGCGGCTTCAGGCTGGTGGTTTTCGCCTGCGCAGCGCGGCATTCGCCGATTGCGGCGACATCGGTGTGATTGCGGGAAAATCCATACCATCCAGCGCCTGCGCCGATCAGGGCGAGAACGGCAATGCCTGCGAACATGAGACGGGTTCGAGCGGATTGTGGTGTTGGGGTCGTCGACATGAGATGGATGTGACGCTTTCCGCGGCGAACCTCAAGCCCCGAGCGACATACGGTCATCACGATCCCGTAGGCATCGCCCATCAAAATGGTCCCGGCAGCAGCGCCGCCGGGACCGGATCTCTCAAACCTTCCTTATCGGATCAGATGATGAGGATATCGGCGGCAGTCAGCCGGACATTGTTGAACTGAGCGACAATGGTGGCAGCCCGTCCACCGACTCCATCAACATCATAGAGCAGGGTATCTGTTCTGGGGTTGTAGATGAGATGGTCGTCACTATCGACTGCTAGAGTATCCGTATTGATCAAGCGGGTTTTGGGGACCAATTTCGCTGATCTCGCAAGAGCGCATTGGCCAAGATGATGAGTTTGCGCATGATCGCCGTCAGGGCGACTTTCGCCGGCTTTCCCGCCGCGAGCAGGGCCTGGTACTTGGCTTTCAAATCCGGGTTGAAGCGGGCCGCTACCAGCGCCGGCATGTACAGCGCCTGACGCAGATGGGCGCGACCACCGCGGATCATGCGGCGGCCG
>NZ_JBFUMH010000196.1:0-8215 GCF_054049475.1 Microvirga sp. P5_D2
GCTCATGGCAGCGCAGGCTCATGGCAGCGCAGCCCGGCCAGAAAGGTATGCGTCTTCCAATGCCCGAAGGGAGCGCTCATGCGTAACCGCTGGCCCTTGCGTGAGCGGCCGCGCAGGCGCGTCATCTTGGTGTTGACGTACGTCTCATCCAAGAACACCAGCCGGTGCRGCTCTTGGCGCATGCGGACCTGACGGTGGTCTCTCCAAGTGCGGCGTTCATCCCGCACGTCGGCGCGTGCGCACTCCGCCGCCATCAGGTGTTTTTTTATAAGTGAAGCCGCACCGGCACAGGAAGCGCGAGAGCATCGCGGGAGCCGCAACGATCCCGTGCTGGTCGAGCAGCCGAGCGGCCAGTTCGGGCATGGTGATGGCGGGCTTGGCCTCGACAGTCTGGATCAGGAAGGTCTCATAAGGCACCAGCTTGCCGTGTCCCGGCGGACGGCCCTGGCGGGCCGGCGCCGGTGAGCCGAGGTGGCGCGTTCGCCGCACCAGCTTGATGGCGAAACTGTCGCTGACGCAGAAGTGTTGGGCTGCCGCCCGGCAGGAATGGCCCGCCTCCACGAAGGCTGCGACCCGCACCCGGAGGTCGAGAGAATAGCAGTGACCCATGATCCACCTCCCGTTCCAGGCAGTGAATCACAACCTCGGTCCGCGCAGAAGCCCAGGAGTCTAATTTCCAGTCCGATGCTCTAGCCGTTCACTGCTTCCGCGATGTCCTCTCACGTTCAGCCTGTTCGATCTTCTGCAGCAGGGCCTCGACGTCGCTTGGCAGTGACTGCCGCAGAGTATCCTCGTAGATCCGCTTGAGATCCCGACCAATGCAGAGCAGGAGATCCCGGTCTGAGAGACGAGGGTGGTGCCACTGTCCTTTCTCTTCATTCATTGCCTTTGACTCCTTAACAATCCGATCCGCCGATATGGTGCCGTCACGACAAGACGATGACCTGGGTTCCCTCAGGCGCGCGCTGATAGAGATGGATCACATCCTGGTTGACCATGCGAATGCAGCCGGACGACACGTTGGTGCCGATCGTTTCCGGTTCCGTGGTGCCGTGGATGCGATAGCCGGTGTCGCCGCTGTCCGCGAAGAGATACATCGCCCTCGCGCCTAGCGGGCTCCTTGGCCCTCCTGGCACACCTTTCCCTCGGGAGGTCGACACCAGCTGCACTCGGATTTCCGGGTCACGGGCGACCATCTCTTTGGGCGGCACCCAGTCGGGCCAGCTGCGGCGCATGTTGATCTTCGCCGTGCCTGACCAGCCGAAACCCTCCCGGCCCACGCCAACGCCGTAGCGCGTGGCACGCCCAGGCGCGTCGACGAAGTAGAGCTGGCGTGCGGCAGGATCGACCACGACCGTTCCCGGCTCCTCCGACCCGAGGTACTCCACCTCCTGGCGAAGGAACGCCGGATCGACCGGAGCATAGTCGAACTTCGGCACCGGATGCGGTTCACCGGGATAGCTCGCGTAGACCACAGCATAGTTGGGCTTGCTGATGGTGCGGCCGCCGGGGCTCCGGTGAGGAGCGGATGTGTCAAGCAGGCCAGCGAGGGGTGATCTGTCAGCCGAGCAGCCGGCTAGAGCTGCCGTCATGGCGGCGAGGCCGGATGAAAGGAACAGGCGACGCGACATCGTGGACATGGGAGCACTCCGACTGCGAGAGAACCGGGTAAGTCTATTGTTCGGTGAAGAAGGTCAGGACCACCTTGCCCTTGTCGCTGACGAGGCAGACGAAGCGGTTGGGCTTGTCGGTCTTGTCGCGCTGGAGATAAGCGTCGCCCATGACCACCATCTTGATCGGCGTGTCGCCGACGTTGGTGTTGGCCTTGGAGACGGCCAGCGATTCCATGTCGAGTGTGATCTGGTCGAGCGAGGGCGAGCGCTCCTTGATCGCGGCCAAGCCTGACAACCGGCACGCCTCGACCTCGGCCGGAACCTGAGCGAGAGCGAATGAAGACGCGACGAGAGACGTCGCAAGAACTGCGAAAGCAAGCCGCATGGGACCACCTCGGTTGGGGAAAAACGCCGGTCATCATCGAAGCCGGCATGCAGGGAAAAGTCCGAGGTCAGCCCGGCAGTTCCTGACGCCGCAACGGTTTGCGTCTCCGTCGAGCCTCTTCTGCAAAACACGGTTAGCGCATGGTTAACAGGAGGGGTGGCAACCTGCTGAAGCCAGTGCCGCAGAACTCCGACAACAACCGTAATCTATGGGAGAGCATAGAACGCGCTGTGCGAGACTACTCAGAGCGGCATGAAATCTACGTGGTGACCGGCCCAATCTTCCAGGGAGAGAACCTTCGGGCTCTCAAGGGGAGTGTGCTGGTACCAACCCACATTGCAAAAGCCGTCTATGACCCGAGGCTGAACGCTGGAGCGGCCTATCTTGCGCCTAACCAGGAGGGAGACGAGTACAGGCTTATCTCGCTTGCTGAGTTGCAGCAGCTTTCGGGCATAGACCCGTTCCCTCAGCTGCCACTGGACATCAAACAAAACGTCTTGAACCTGCCTACTCCCCAACTCCGGCGATCCAAAGGACCCGGAAGAAATACTCGTAGACCTCCGCCTCAAGCAGACGTTCAGGAACAGGTCCCTGCCCCATCACAGGATGGATTCATTGGGGGCATCCTCGATGCCATTGATCAGTTTGGACGCAGCCGATGACGAAGAAGTTTCAGCCGTTCTCAGATGACAGCACCTCTCTCAGCATAGGCGAGTTCACCATTGAGAACGGTACCGACAAGGTCGCTCTTTATGGCTCACTCGACGTGACGCGCGACAAGAATGGCCTCAAGCAAGCGAAGGCACTGAAAGCGGCTGTCGACGCAATCGTGAAAGCCCTGGAGCAGGATAAAGCCCTGCCTGATGAAAGTGGTCCCACAGAGGAAGCGCAGCAGGTCAAGAATCCGTTCGCATAGGTCAATCAAACTGTTATGAGAGAAGGGTACCAGCTTGGACGGGATCCCGTGAACGGGATGTTCCCGCGAATGCTCTTGTCTCTATCCGCCTCTCAGCAGATAGCCGCGTCGCCGCTTTCGCTGGAGCCATGTTTCAAGGGCTTCCACTGCACGTGACTGGTTTTCGTAGAGCTCGATCCTCTTCTGCCCAGGCTGGCCGATGCGGCCCCACTCGCGGATCAGAGTGGCATCACCAAACAGGCTGGGCTCGATCGATAGGACATAGTAGCGAGCCATGTTGCAGGTGGGATCACACCTGTCGAGCACCAGGTACTGGATCGTGTCTTGGGACATGCGCGAGTGTCGCGCAAACCAGCGACCGAGGTCCAATCAAAGTCCTGAATCGATCAGGGACCAACGATTCATGATGGTGATGCATCTAGCAGCACGGTAGGTCATTCTGCTCACTGTTAACCCTGGGTTTACCCTAAGAGCAACCCACCCTGGCAGCGAGGGAGCGAAACCGAGTCGGAACCATTATCCGACCACACTCCTCCTTCCTCACTGCCGAGAACAAATCGTACCGCAGACCTCCCTTTTTAGTACCTGAGAGTTCATAATGCCCCAGAGATATGCGTCCTCCCCTGTCGACTTCTCCCGAGTGGTCATCTTGGCTCTCGGCTTTGGCACCATCACGGGATGGGGCATGTACGCTCTCTCCAGTCGATCCGCTGCCGAAGTGGAAAGCCAGCTGCGCGGACAGGTGAGAAGCCTTCACCAGACCCAGATGGACCTCCTGACTGAGCGACAGCGCACCAAGACAGCTGTGGGCGACTTGGAGCAGTTGCAGTCTCAAGTTTCAAAGCTGCGGCAGGAAGCCGATCTTCTGACTCAAGCCCGAGACCTTGCACAAGCCGAACTGGTGACTGCGGCGACCGGAATGAAGGATCTTGTCAATCAGTCGAACAACCTTGGCAACGACGCTCCCACAACCGGTTCAATCAACATGAACAGTCTTGATGGCCAACACCTTGTCATCACCACGGCTCAGAAAGCCCTAACGAAACTCGGCTACGGCTCTCTCAAAGCCGATGGCATCGTCGGATCCGGTACCCGCAAGGCAATCACAGAGTTCCAGCGCGCCAACAAACTCTATGAGACGGGTGAGCTTGATGCCCCGACCCTGCGTCTTCTGACGCCAGGCAACTTGGCCAGGCAGTAATTGCTCCCTTCGGAGCTCACGAGGACTCGTGAGCACGATCTTCTCCTATGACATTCGTCGCCTGCGCATGGCCAGAAGTTCGACACCCAAGTCGATCTTATTGGCTTTGACCAGCCGCGCCATGGCGCGGAAATAGCCGCCCGGGTTTTTGATCCGACCTTCGCCGCTCGAGACATCATCATCATAGAGTTGGAGCACGTAGATGACCGTGACGGCGGCTCTGACCAACCCGATGTCGGCCACGGCCTCGTTCCAGGCGCTTTCGTTCGCACTCAACGACGCCCGCAGGTAGCGCCCCGCCGCCACGATGTCAGACGCATCCTCGATGGGCCTGGGGTAGTCGCCAAGGGTCGGGCAGGCCTCAAGGATCAATTCCGGTGATAGGTGCTCCGCGGTTTGTTCGTATTGCAGAACCGGCCCAGCTTTCTTCGGAAAGCCGTTGTTACAAGTCTCACTAGGAGAGCCGTTGTTTTTTTCTTTGTGAGGGTCTCCGAGTCCTGCTTTGCCCGTCTCATAAAAGGTTTCCTCAGCCTCAGTTCTCAACAGCTGCCAGGCATCCAGAAGATCAGCTGGCAAGGTGGTCCGGGAGCGGGTCGGCGTGTGCGCCTGGAGGGCCTTCAGGCGGGCTTCCAGCTCTGACCGGTCGAGGGCCGGGAAATGCTCGGCCAAGGCGCTCAAGGCTTCTTCTGTGGCCCGCCGGCAGATGGTGACCTCGTCGAAGGCCCGCTTCTGCACCTCGCGCAGTTGCTTCTGTTCTATGAGCATCATCGCCCAGTCCCCCCTACGGGCATAGATGGGGGTCAGGTCGAAGCCGAAGGCGTCGACCACCTGCCCGGCAAGGTCCTTGACCGCAAAGCGTTTGCCGTTCGCCGAGTCCTTGGGCGTGATCAGCTGCAGGTCGACAAGCTGGCGCAAGATGCGCCGGATCGCCCGCTCGGTCAGGCCAGTGCGGCTCATGAGGTAGTCGTTGGACGGCCAAACCAGCAGCCGCTCCCACGCCTGTTCGCCCCAGCAGGCTACAAGCTCTGAGAGGATCACTCGTTGGGCCGGCCTCAAGTCCAGGGCCTTGCCTGCATCCCTGGATGCCGCCGAGAGTTCTTTTCGCGAGACTGTGCGCTCAGCCTCAAACGCAAGCTTCCTTGCGGCCAGAGCAGCATGTCTCAGCCGCCGGCCTCCTGACGATGCGAGTTGCATCGTACCCTCCATGGTGAGGGCAAAGCGGGAGCGTTCACCGAAACCGATGCTCTTGACACACAGTTTGTCGGGATGGCATAAAGACGTTGTCACACGATCTTTTTTGCCGCCCCTTGCGGGTAGCTCCAAAGGCCCTCGAAGTTTCCAGCTTCGTGGGCCTTTTGCTTTGCCTGGTTTACGTCACGACATTTCGGTCCTTTTGAGCGAACATGGCCTCGAGAGCGTGGGTGATGACCTCCTGCCGGGACTTGAAGCGGCCACTCTCGACAGCTTTGTCGATCGCAGAGCCGAGAAGTCCGGGAACCCAGACGTTCATCTCCCGGTCGCCCCGCTCGCGGCGGGCTTTCCGGAGGCGTTGAACAGCGGCTGTTCCTTTTCCAACAGGCATCACATCACCCATTACTCTCGTAGCATTTCGAGAAATGCCCGATTCTGAGGTGGCTGTGGAGTCGCAATGCAAGAATCCATTCACAATAAACGGATTCTCCGTTGGAAAACTCCTTTACCCAGAATCAATTAGCGCAAAAAGCCGAATCAATTCGCAAGTAAAAAGCCTGCTCCAAGCGGCTTGGCGTTACACACTTGATTCTCCATCCTGAGTTTAGGGCCGGAAGCCTCGCTGCACACCTCGAGTTTTTGCTCGCCAAGACTCGGCGTTTAGATCTGAAGATTACGAAACAGTAGAAATCCAACCGTCAATATTGTTGGCAGTCTCAGAAACTAAAGCATTTGGAGAAGCGATCCGGAGGTCTGATTGGGTTTCAACCGAGGTTGAAGCTTACACGCCAGATTCCTCCGAAGGAGAGTTTTGATAAGAGGCCGTCCTCGAGCCGCTGCAGGTACACACGGGCCACCACGTAGATGAAGTTGCCGCGAGCGGGCACGGCGGCCGCGACACATTCATATGGTCTGCTGCGACCACTCCGATGACGATCGCCAGCATCCGGAACCGGCGCTCTACTGGTAACAGCCGAAAAGAGCAACATGTTGGCAGATGTCAACAAGATCTAAGCAAGCGCGATGAAGTCCCTGGTCCCGTTAGCCTGTTTAGCGGGATAAACTTGGGCATCAGTAACTGAGGCGCTAGCGGGCTTAAGGCTTAGGAGATCCGTATTGGACTGGGATAAGATCAGGCTGTTCTATGAGGTCGCTGAGGCAGGCAACTTCACCCGGGCCGGGGAGAGCCTCGGCGTCACCCAATCCGCCCTCAGCCGCCAGATCAGTGCCTTGGAGCAGGACTTGAAGGTCCCGTTGTTCCATCGCCATGCCCGCGGCCTCATTTTGACTGAGCACGGGGAGGTGCTGCTTAAAGCCGCTCAGGACATCCACCGGCGCCTTGGAAGCACGCGCCAGCAGCTCAGTGAGACCCGCGAGAGGCCCACGGGTGAGCTGAAAGTTACGGCTACAGTTGGAATCGGCGGTATCTGGCTGGCGCAACACCTCACAGAGTTTCTCGATCTCTATCCTGAAGTGCGCATCCAACTGATCTTGACCCCGGACGAATTGGACCTGTCCATGCGGGAGGCGGATGTGGCGATCCGGCTACGCCGGCCGGTGCAGCCGGATCTGATCCAGAGGCGCCTGTTTGCCATCCATTACCATGCCTATGCTTCTCAGACTTACATCGAGCGCTTCGGAAAGCCTGAGACGGTGGATGACCTCGATCGTCACCAGATCATTACCTTAGGTGGTGAGCAGCCCTCCTTCATCCTCGATCTTCACTGTCTGACAACCTTGGGACGCAACCCGAAGAACCCGCGCACGAGCCGCTTGACCGTGAACGACAGCCTTGCGCTGCGGCAAGCGATCGAGACCGGCGCTGGAGTCGGAATGGCGCCGGATTACGCAATGAGCAATCAGCCGCAGGTGAAGCAGGTGCTCCGGGACATCGAGATGCCGAGCCTCGACTGCTACTTGGTCTTCCCAGAGGAAGCCCGCTCTGTGGCACGGCTGCAGGTGTTCCGGGACTTCCTGGTAACCAAAGCCCAAAAGTGGACACACTAGGGCGCAAGTCGCCCTGACCTCAAGTCGCACCACGCGCCTGTCGCTGACTTACAGCGGGAACGCTCCGATGACATCGCAAGTATCGGGTAGACCGTCTCATTTCGAGCTGGCACTAAAGTCGAAATGCATAATCTTGAGCGTTTCGCTAAAAGGCCTCACCGATCAGCATGGACCCAAAAGAAAAAGGCCGGGCACTGGGCCCGGCTAAAGTAGAGGTCCGACTATTCAGTCAAAACCTTCCAGAGGGAACGGCTGATACGGCAGCGCCGGGAGGAAGAAAGCGATGCCGCGATAAAAATCAGCCACTGCTGGTATCGACGGCAACGCGCCGCTTTGCAATGCAGTGTGCCTCATGAAGGGGCTGCGTGACGAGCATGGCTCTGCTACAAGCATCTGACACCGCTCATTTCGCCACGAGATCAAAGCCTCAAGCATTACACACTCGCGGGAATGTTTCCTGGCCATGACGAAGTGCATCAGAGTTGCTCGGTGCTCAGCGAAACGGCAGATGCCGCCAACGCGAAGTCCGCAGATTTGCTCATCAGTAATTACCCACGCCCCATTTCGAACAGCTGGCTGCGTGCTCGTGAGACGGCGCGGCAATTAAATGCTCTGTCTGATCGTGAGTTGTCCGACATCGGCATCGCCAGGCACGACATCACGCAGATAATACCCATCCAGAGAATTGCTGACTCGCATTTGCGATGACGAGCGTGGGGTGATTCACTGATCACCGGGGACGCTGTTGATGGAGGTCAGCATGGCCGGGCTCCCGATCCGTCAGGACGACTCGCCATCAGATCTGCGCTCGCGAGCCGCTCGCGAGAAGGATTGTCGGGCCGCCCTGCGGCTCCTGGCGATCGCCAACGCCCTGGACGGCATGACCCGGGCCGAGGCTGCCC
>NZ_JBFUMH010000197.1:0-8187 GCF_054049475.1 Microvirga sp. P5_D2
CCTTGCTCCCGTCGGGTGGTCCGACGAGGTATTACGCCGCCTGTCCGATCACAGGCTCACGATAGCGCTCGCCCTTGGCCATGATCGCCCACACGATCCGGGCCATCTTGTTGGCTAAGGCTACCGCTGCCACCTTGGTGGCCCGCCGCGCTAGCAGTTGCACGATCCAGGGGCGCCGCGTTCCATGCCGCTGGGCATAACGGATCACTGCCAGTGCGCCCACCGTCAGCATGGAGCGCAGGTAGCGGTTGCCCTGCTTGGTCACCCCGCCCAGCCGCTCCTTGCCGCCACTGGAGTTCTGCTTCGGCACCAGTCCAATCCAGGCCGCGAGATTCCGGCCTGAGGCGAAAGCCTTCGGGTTGGGAACATGGGCCACCAAGGCGGACGCGAGCAACGGACCCACGCCGGGGATCTCCGCCAGACGGCGACTGACTTCGTTGGCCCGGTGGCAGGCGGTGATCCGTCGGTCCATCTCCAGGATCTGGCGCTTGAGCAGCACCAGTTGCTCGGCCAGGGCTAGAACACAGGCCCGGGCCAGCTCCGGGATGCGCTCATCGCCATCGCGGACCAACAGCAGCAACTCGTCGATACCCTCGCGGCCGATCTTCGCCATCACGCCGAACTCCGCCAAGTGGGCCCGGATCGCGTTGGTGAGCATGGTCCTCTGGCGCATCTGCATCAGCCGCACCCGGTGCAGCATCAGGATGCTCTGCTGCTCACACGTCTTGGTCTCGACAAAGCGCATGGTCGGCCGGGTGACGGCCTCGCAGATCGCCTCGGCATCGGCCATGTCGTTCTTCTGCCGCTTCACGTAGGGTTTGACATAAGCCGGCGGCATGAGCTTCACCTCATGGCCCAGGCTCTGCAACTCACGCGACCAATGATGGGCACTCGCACAGGCCTCGATGCCGATCAGGCACGGTGGCAGAGAAGCAAAGAACTTCAGCACCTGCCCTCGCCTCACCTGACGCCTGATCAGCACCTCACCCGTGGCGGTAATGCCATGCACCTGGAAGACGGACTTGGCGATGTCCAGACCAATGGTGGTGACCGTGCTCATGGGCTGCTCCTGTGTCGCTGGCTGCTCGAAGCAGCCATGCTACCTTACCGTTGGGTGGGAGCCGTCCACAGCATCAGTAGGAGACATTCGCGCTATCTTGGCTATTTACGTGACAGCAAAAAACTGCGCTAGCGTTCTCACAACCAGCATCAGTCATTTCGAATTACACCTTTCTTTAGGATTATATTGCCATAAAGTCTGTTTTCTCCCGTTGAAACGATTGCATAGGCAGCTTTGGCTCGCTCGTAGAAGGCAAATCGCTCAAGGGCTGCGAGGCGAAAACTCGAGTCCTCGTGACGGGCAATGATGGCGCGGAACTCATCGAAGATTGGCTGTTTCGCATGAGGGTCGCCCACAACCTCCATGTGCCATGCTGCCTCTGGCACGAAATCATCGAGAGGCATCACCGACAGAATGGCACTGGTCACGTCTGTCGCTGACAACCCGTCAAGCCTGACGAGACGCTGGGCCATGGCAGCTGCCGGAAAATTACCATCGACCACGGCGATTTCATCGCCATGTCCCATCGAGCGCAGCACCATCAGCAGATCCGGAGATAGGAGGGGATCGATATTCTTCAGCATGGACGAATAAACCTAAATGCTTCCACGAGATTGGAGCCTCAAGTGTTGTTCTTACAAGATGATCCGGCACTTCCTGGTGTCGGTCCGGCGTCTAAATAAGCACTTTGTTGAGGATACTCGTGAACGTTGAGAAGACTGAATTAAGTCTACGCGGTCTATGCTGGATTGTATTGGCGGCTCGCCTCGGGATCGTCGACTGAGTAAGAAAGCGACGCCAAGTCGTCCCAAACGGCCTGCGGAACCGGCCAACGCGCCCATTCGAGTGTCTGCGCAACCCGCTCCGGCTTGCTGACGCCGCAGATTGTCGAGGTTATCCGCTCGTCTCGCATCGAAAACTGCAGAGCCACAGCGCCAGATGGAACACCGTGTTTGGAACAGATAGTCTCGATCCGGCGGATCGGATCCAACACCTCTTCCGAAGCTTCTTGGTAAACGTAGCGTGGGTATGATTCAGAACCCTTCGCCAGAACGCCACCGGCGTAAGGTGCCGCATTGAGAACGGCAATTCCCTTTGAATGCGCGTAGCTGATCATGGCCTCCGCATTTCGGTTGGCCAAGGTGAAGCGGTTGTGGGTGATCATGGCATCAAAGTCCCAGTCACGCAGGAGCGGCATCATGATCTCTACTGATCCTGCGGCAAGGCCAACGGCGTTTACAAGCCCCTCCTCCTTCATCTTGAACAACTCAGGAAGGGCTCCCTGCGCGCCCGTGGTCGCCTCCAGCGTGTCGGCGTGCTCCGGATCATGAAGATGAAGGAGATGGAGGCGGTCGAGCCCGAGAGCCTTGAGACTTTCCTCTAAGGATCGCCGTGCCTGCGAGGCATCGAAACGGTTGGTTTCTGGGTCGCGATCCAGCTTGGTTGAGAGTACAAATCCCTCTGGCAATCCACCGCGCTCACGGATGACGTCGCCAATTCGTTCCTCGCTGCGGCCGAAACCATAGATGCGCGATGTATCGAGGAAATTCACCGGACCTGAGAAGATGGCCCGCACGGTCGCCCTAGCTCTGTCCTCACTGACATCATAGCCGTAGGTCCCGGGCATGTCTCCTAACGAGGAGGTCCCGAAGCAGATCCTGGATACTGAGAGATTCGCATGTTCGAGCAACGTCTTCTGAATCGGGGCGGTAGACATCTGATGACTCCATTCACGTCACACGACAGCTTCGATCCGGCCTCGCCGAGAAATAGGTTCAACCCTATGGCGCCGGACTTGGACCAGCAAGCGCTCCCACTTAAGGAGAGGCCTTCGAAGTAAAGAAACTATGTCACAAGGTCTCCATCTGCCGCCTCTCTCCAGAGTTACATTTCCAGTTGCTTGCCTCTGACGTTCATGAATATCATCCTTTCAAGAAAAGCCATTGCGCTTTCAAACTGATCTGACACCGGAAGGAGCTACACAGAATGGCTCTAGAGGTGCAGGACCGTCATAGGGGGCGGTCGGGAGGAGCAGATGCAGGTACAGGATGGGATCCTGTTCGCGTCCGCAGTGATTTGGGTTCTGGATTGTCCGAGTCCCTTTGCATGGATGCGAACGGACGCACCCAGCCTCACGAACATTGTCGCTTTGAATGCTGCCTCGATCACATGTTCGAGTTCCCTGCAGTGGACCCATGACATGGCATGTCGCCAAGTGGGGCGCTGCTCATGACGCCGCTCGTCATGATCAGGGATCTCGACAAGTCATTCCCGGGGGTGAGAGCTCTCAAGAAAGCTCGCTTCGAACTGTTCTCGGGAGAAGTCCACGCCCTGATGGGAGAGAACGGCGCTGGCAAGTCGACCTTGATGAAGATCCTTGCCGGCATTTATCGAAAGGACGCTGGCGGGATCCTCATCGAAGGCGAGCCCGTCGATATTGCATCACCGCGTGCTGCCCAAGACTTGGGCATCAGCATCATTCACCAGGAACTGAACCTGATGAATGAACTCACCGCCGCCCAGAACATCTTCATCGGCCGCGAGCCGAAGCGGGCCATGGGACTTCTGCTCGACGAGGAGGCCCTCAACCGGGCTGCCGCCGATATTTTCGCGCGCATGCATCTGGTGCTTGATCCTCGTGCCGAAGTGGGTGAACTCACAGTGGCCAAGCAGCAGATGGTCGAAATCGCCAAGGCCTTGTCCTTCAGGTCAAGGGTCTTAATCATGGATGAGCCCACGGCCGCCTTGAACAATGCGGAGATCGCAGAGCTGTTCGCCATTATCCGGCAGCTCAGAGCCGAGGGCGTCGGCATCGTCTATATCTCCCATAAAATGGACGAGCTGAAGGAAATCTCCGACCGCGTCACTGTCATGCGCGACGGCGAATATGTCGGCACGGTCTCGACCGCCTCCACGAGCGTCGACACCATCATCTCGATGATGGTCGGACGCAGCCTGACCGAGACGAAGACAGATGTTCCCGACCTGTCGGGCCATGACGTGGTGCTTGAGGTCCGCAACCTCCGTCGAAGCAACGCCATTCAGGACGTCAGCTTCAAGCTGCGGAAGGGAGAAATCCTTGGTTTCGCAGGTCTGATGGGGGCTGGCCGCACGGAAGTGGCGCGAGCAATCTTCGGGGCCGATCCGCTCGATGGCGGGGAGATCATCGTCAGAGGCCAGCCTGCGACGATCCGCTCGCCTCAAGACGCTGTTCGGCTTGGCATCGGCTATCTCTCGGAGGACAGGAAGCGTTTCGGACTGGCGGCCGGCATGGATGTCGCGGCGAACATCGTCATGCCATGCCTAGCCAAGTTCCTTTCTCTGAACATGTTTCTCAAAGCGCGGGCTATCCGCGGCACGGCACGCTCATACATCAGTCAGCTCCGGATCAAGACGCCCTCAGATGCTCAGGAGGTGCGTTTCCTGTCAGGTGGCAACCAGCAGAAGATCGTGATTGCCAAATGGCTGGTGCGGGACTGCGAGATCCTGTTCTTCGATGAACCGACCCGTGGCATCGACGTCGGCGCGAAGAACGAAATCTACAAGTTACTGAACACCCTTGCTGCTCAGGGTCGGGCCATCGTGATGATCTCATCCGAGCTGCCAGAGATCCTGCGCATGAGCCACCGGATCGCCGTGATGTGCGAGGGGCGGCTCACGGGCGAGCTCCTTGCCGAGGGCGCAACCCAGGAGGACATTATGCGCCTTGCAACGCAACGGCATAGCCTGACGACAAATACCTTGAATCCGGCGATTGGGGGATCAACCACGTGACGACCATCGTAGAAAAGGACACCCAGACTATCGTCAGGTCCGCCGTGCTGAGCCAGGGGACGTGGCAGAAGATTCTGGCCTTTGCCAGCCTGATCGCCCTGATGGCCGTCTTCAGTATCACCTCCGAGAACTTTCTTCAGAGCGACAATCTGATCGGAATTCTGCAGGCAACCGCCGTGAATGGCGTTCTCGCCGTTGCCGCGACATTTGTCATCATCACGGGCGGGATTGATCTGTCTGTCGGCACCTTGATGACTTTCTGCGCCGTCATTGCCGGCGTGGTACTGACCTACTGGGGCCTGCCCATGCCCGTAGGCATCCTAGCGGCCATTGCCGCAGGCGCCCTGTGCGGATCGGTGTCGGGCACCATCATCGCCAAGATGAGAGTACCTCCCTTCATCGCGACGCTCGGCATGATGATGCTGCTGAAGGGTCTCGCCCTCGTCATCTCGGGGACCAGGCCCATCTACTTCAATGATACGCCGAACTTCTCGATGATTTCGCAGGAGTCTCTGATCGGAGCGATCCTGCCCTTCCTGCCGATTCCCAATGGTGTGCTGATCTTGTTTGTCGTTGCGATCATCTCAAGTCTCGTACTCACACGCACCGCTCTCGGACGTTACACCTTCGCGCTGGGCTCGAACGAAGAAGCGGTGCGTCTCTCGGGTGTGAACACCGACTTCTGGAAGATCATCGTCTACACCGTTTCGGGCGGGATCTGCGGCATCGCCGGCCTCATCATCGCCTCGCGGCTCAACTCCGCCCAGCCAGCGCTCGGCCAGGGGTATGAGCTGGATGCCATCGCGGCCGTGGTGATCGGCGGCACCTCCCTGAGCGGTGGCCGAGGCACCATTCTCGGAACGATCATCGGCGCATTGATCATCAGCGTGCTCACGAACGGCCTTCGCATCCTCTCCGTCGCCCAGGAATGGCAGACAGTCGTGACGGGGATCATTATCATTCTGGCTGTCTATGCCGACATCCTGCGCCGCAAAAGCTAGAAGTTAGCCCATCTCCCGCAATCATGAAGGAGCAGACAGGACCCTACACCATCCACCCAAGACATTCCTTCCCCTAACCGGCAGGATCAACAACGAAGCATAACCAGGAGGAACAGATGTGGAATAGACGCAATCTCATCGGCGCAATCGGCATCGGAGCGCTCATCGGCCTTACAGGTTCCGTAGCTGCCCAGGAAATCTACATACCGCTCGTCTCGAAGGGTTTCCAGCATCAGTTCTGGCAGGCCGTCAAGGCTGGCGCCGAACAGGCTGCCAAAGACAATAACGTGCGCATCACGTTTGAGGGGCCGGACAGCGAAACCATGGTCGACAAACAGATCGACATGCTCTCGGCCGCTCTCGCCAAGAATCCGAAGGCGATCGGCTTTGCAGCCCTTGACAGCCAGGCAGCGATCCCGCTCCTGCGCAAGGCGCAATCCGCCAAGATCCCGGTCGTGGCCTTCGATTCCGGCGTCGACAGCGATATTCCGGTGACCACAGCGACCACGAACAATCTTGCGGCTGCGGCACTGGCAGCCGACAAGATGGCGGAGCTGATAGGCGACGAAGGCGACATTGCTCTCGTGGTGCACGATCAGACCAGCCGCACTGGCATCGACCGGCGCGACGGTTTCGTGAATCGGATCAAGGAAAAGCACCCTAAGATTAAGATCGTGAGCGTCCAATACGGCTCCGGCGACCACCTGAAGTCGACCGAGATCACGAAATCGATCCTTCAGGCGAACCCTCGCCTCAAAGGCATCTTCGGAGCGAACGAGGGCTCGGCCATCGGCGTAGTCAATGGCGCAAAGGAGATGAACCGCAAGCTCGTCATCATCGGGTACGATTCCGGCAAGCAGCAGAAGCAGGCCATACAGGACGGACTCATGGCGGGTGCCATCACCCAGAATCCTGTTGGGATCGGCTACAAGACAGTTGAAGCTGCCGTAAAAGCCCTCAAAGGCGAGAAGCTCGAGAAGGTGATCGATACAGGCTTCTTCTACTACGACAAGTCGAACATGAGCGACCCGAAGATAGCAGCCGTTCTCTACGATTGAGAAACGGTTATCGGGAGAGGGGTCAGCCCTCTCCCCTTCTCTGCCGAGATTTAGGACAGTCTTCAATCGCCGAGACTCCACGGTCATGCGCACGGGTCGGCGCTTCCGAGGTCACACGTTCGATGATCCCTCACATCGATTCTCACATGCATGTCTGGCGATTGTCGCGGGGCGACTACGGCTGGCTCACCCCTGACCTCGCCCCGATCTATCGCGACTTCACGATTGAGGATGTCCGATCATCCTGGGAACAGGCCGGCATCGATTACGCGATCCTCGTTCAGGCTGCGCCAACCCTGGAAGAGACCCGGTATCTTCTTTCGGTCGCCGAGAACGAACCGAAAGTAAAAGGGGTGGTCGGCTGGATCGACATGATGGCCCCTGACGCCATAGACGAGCTGGAGCAATTAGCCTCCAACAAGCTGCTTCGCGGCATTCGCCCCATGCTGCAGGACATCCCTGACGATGACTGGATGCTGAATGCGGAACTGGCTCCCGTCTATCGAGCACTTGTCGATCTCGGCCTCTGCTTCGATGCTCTTGTTCTTCCACGACACCTGCCCAATCTCCTGCGGCTGGTCGAGCGGCACCCGAATTTGAAAGTTGTCATTGATCACAGTGCCAAGCCGCCGATCGGAGGTGACTTGGGCTTCTGGCACAGGGATTTGGCACAACTGGCCGGGATCCCCCATGTGCACTGCAAGCTCTCAGGCCTTGTGACCGAGTGCAAAGAGCAGGTTTCAGAAGCTGACCTTGAACCTGTATTACAGACCCTTCTCGCGCTTTTCGGGCCAGAGCGTCTGATGTTCGGCAGCGATTGGCCAGTTTGCACCTTGCGCAGCACCTATCTTCAATGGTGGCAATGGGCGCAAGACCTCACCGGGCATCTACCAGCGGATCAGAAGAGCGCCCTATTCGGCGGAACGGCTCTGCGCTTTTACGGCTTGTCCTGACGCCCGGAGGCCCAGGACAATCACAGAAGGTGAGAAGCGCAATTGTCCATACGCCGCAACAGTCGGGGTTGCCGCGCACTTCGATCTGGAGCGCACGATCGAGCGGAGGCGGGGCAGGATTGATGAGCGTAGAGCTCGTGGATTGAATCCTGGAGGATGTTTCAGTGCGATCGCGTTCCCAGGTCTAAAGCATCGGACTGGAAATTCGACTCCTGGGTTTTGGCCTGGTGCGATCTGTGATTCACTTGCTGGAACGGGAGGTGGATCATGGGTCACTGCTATTCTCTCGATCTTCGGGTGCGGGTGTCCGACTTTGTCGAGGCGGGCCATTCCTGCCGGGC